>NZ_QAJS01000014.1:78711-78840 GCF_003852595.1 Aquitalea sp. FJL05 | reverse complement strand
TCAACAGAGCTGGGCTTTGATTTAGCTGTTTTGCTGACTGTTGAGTCATTCCGGCAGGAAAACAGACGACAGCTTGTGTTTGGTGGCCATAGCGAGGTGGTCCCACGCCTTCCCATCCCGAACAGGACC
>NZ_QAJS01000014.1:321-78680 GCF_003852595.1 Aquitalea sp. FJL05 | reverse complement strand
CATTCGCCATGTGAAAGTAGGACACCGCCAAACTTCCCATTTGCCAGCATGCTGGCTAGCAAAAAGCCCGGACTTGTTCCGGGCTTTTTGCATTCTGATCTCATCAAATCAATGTCTGTCAGTCACTAGCTCCAGCAGTTGGTCTATTTCATTTTCATTGAATACCTGCAAGCCATGCTGTTGCAGCAAGGCGGCAGTGACACCCTGGCCGTGTTGCAGTTGTTGACTGAAGCTTCCATCGTAGATGTCGTGGTTGCCACAGGATGGGCTATTGGCTTTGAGCAGTGCCAGCTGGCAGCCATATTGCCTGGCCAACTGCAAGGTATGCTCTGCTCCGGCCTTGAATGGCTGGCTAACATCTTCGCCACTGGCCGTCACCACCCTGGCCAGGCCCAGCAGGACCCCTCGGCCATCACCATTGATGATTTCAGCAGCAGGGCGTGGTACTGGCAGTCCTCCTGCGCATTCGGGGCAGACGGGTAGTAGCTGGTAATGTGCCGCAAGCTGTGTCAGGCATGCGGCATTCTGACCCTTGGACTGACCATCGTAGCGGACAGGTTGCCCCAGCAGGCAGGCACTGATCAGTAATGGTGGTTTGTGATGGGTCACAGCATGGGCTCCAGCAATTGCGCCAGCCGCAAGGCAGACTGGCGGATAAGGGTTTCTTCGACGCCGGCATAACCCAGTACCAGCCCGTTTTGCTGGGGCTGCTCCAGATAATGGCCGGATAGCGGGCGTAGCCATAGCTGCTCCCGGGCGGCATGGCTGCTTAGCTGCTGGTCGTCGACATGGGCGGGCAGTCGGGCCACCAGATGCATGCCGGCCTGGCCGGCAGATAGGGGGAGTGCCCTGCCCAGGGCATGGTCCAGCGTATGCCGCAGCAACTGCTGGCGTATGCGGTACAGTTCGCGCATGCGACGAATGTGGCGGGCAAAGTGCCCCTGTTCGATAAAGTCGGCCAGTGCTGCTTGCTGGGCATAGCTGCCTTCACGGTAGAGGCGGGCATAGGCTGCGCGAAAACTGTCGATCAGTGCCGGTGGGATCACCAAATAGCCTAGCCGTAACGCCGGAAACATCACCTTGCTGAAGGTGCCGACATAGATGACCCGCTCGCTGCTGGCCAAGCCCTGTAGGGAGGCGATGGGCTGAGCATCGTAGCGGAATTCGCTGTCGTAATCGTCTTCGATGATCCAGCTATTACCGGTTTCGGCTAGCTGCAGCAGCTCCAGCCGCCGTTGCAGCGACATCACCACGCCACTGGGGTATTGGTGGGAGGGGGTGATGTAGATCAGCCGTGGGGTGCTGCCGGCAGGGGCTGCGGCCGGATTCAAGCCTTCGTTATCTACTGCCACCGGTGTGAGCTGCAGACCAGCAGCTTGCAGTGCTGCCTGAGCACCGACATAACCCGGATCTTCCATCCAGGCGCAGTCGCCGGCATCGCTTAGCAGCCTAGCGGTAAGTTCCAGTGCCTGCTGGGCACCTTGTACGATGAGTATCTGCTCGGGCTGACAGCGCACCGAGCGCGACAGCTGCAGATAGTCACACACCGCTTGCCTGAGTTCTGGCAAGCCACCTTGTTGCTGATAATGCCACCAGTGAGCGGGAGCCTGTTTGCTGCGCACTTGTTGCAATCGCTGCCAGGTGTGGTGTGGAAACTGTTCTAACTCCGGTAGCCCGGGCGCAAAGGCACCGGTGAGTCCGGTAGGCAAGCGGCACTGTGCGGTCAACTGCTGGCCTCGCTGTGACAGACCGGCATGCGGCATGACGAGAGCTTGGGTAGTTTGCTGGGCAAACACCTCGCTGACAAAGGTGCCGGCTCCCTGTCTGCTGTGCAGATAGCCTTCTGCCAATAACTGATCATAAGCCGCCAGCACGGTATTGCGGCCCAGTTGCAGCGCCTGTGCCAGTGCGCGGCTGGCAGGCAGTGCGCTGCCGCCTTTGAGCTGCTGGCTGCGTATGGCTTCGCGCAGCAGACGGTATAGCTGCTGACCCAGCGTGGCCTGCCCATCGCGCAGCAAGCAGCGCTGCAGGTGTTCGATAATCCAGTCGGTTTGCACGAGGGTGAGTGGTTCCTGCTTGAGGGTAATAAGTGGTTCTTTTAGAGGAATCAATTTGCCCGTAATCTGCTGATATTGCAATGCATGAACAAGGAGAGGCTGATGACGCAGCTGGAGTTCTATCAGGCCAAGCTGGCCTATGAAATCGATGCCGCTGATGTAAAGGCAGCGCTGGATGCCGGGGAGAAGCTGATTCTGATCGATACCCGCGCCAGTAGTGCGTTCGAAAGGGAAACCATTCCCGGTGCCTTGTCATTACCGCACCGTACCATGTCGGTACAGACCACGGCCGCTTTGCCGCGTGATGCCTTGCTGGTGCCGTTTTGCGATGGCATAGGCTGTAATGGATCGACCAATGGGGCGATCAAGCTGTTGCAGCTGGGGTTTCGGGTAAAGGAGCTGCAGGGTGGGCTGGACTGGTGGAAGCGTGATGGCTACGCTACCGTTGGCAGCCATGCCGTGGCGGCATCCGCCATTCAATGTGCCTGTTAGGAGTGATCATGTCTGATGTCTTTATCGAGCAGCGTCTGGCAGCAGGCGAAGCCAATGCACTGGGCCAATTGCATGGTCTGCCGCTGCCGACGTGGCAGCCCTGTCCGCACCCGCCTGCTGTGGTGTTACAAGGTCAGTATTGCCGGCTGGAGCCCCTGTCGGTGGCTCGCCATGGCGAGGCACTCTACGCTGCGATGCAGCGGGATGTGGAGGGCGCAAACTGGACCTATCTGGGCTATGGTCCGTTTGCTGATCTGGCAAGCTATCTGCAGTGGCTGCGCAGTATGGAAGGCCTGGCTGATCCGCAGTTTTATGCCATTGTGGATATCGGCTCGGGGCTGGCTGTTGGTCTGGCCAGCTATTTGCGCATCGACCCGGCCAATGGGGTGATCGAAGTGGGTCATCTCAATTTCTCGCCCCTGCTGCAACGCACGCCGGCCGCGACCGAGGCCATGTATTTGCTGATGCGCCATGCCTTCGCGCTGGGCTACCGCCGCTATGAGTGGAAGTGCAATGCCCTCAACCTGCCTTCACGCCGCGCGGCCGAGCGCTTGGGCTTTCTGTTTGAAGGCTTGTTCCGGCAGGCGATGGTCAGCAAGGGGCGTAACCGCGATACCGCTTGGTATTCGATACTGGATAGTGAGTGGCCGATGGTGCGCCAGCTGCTGGAACAATGGCTTTCTGCTGATAATTTCGATGCTGCAGGACAGCAGCGGCAGGCATTGGCTGCCATAATGACTAGCTGGAGAGGCGCACAGCAATAAGGCAAATTGCGTGATTTGGCTGCCCCGAGGTTTCACCTCGGGCGGGCTGGCGGGTACAATGGGATGTTTTTGCTGAATTTTTCTGGTTGACTGATGACACCTCATCCCCGCAATGCCCATATCAAGGGCGAGCCGCAATTGCCCAACCGCTTCATTTTTGGCGACGCCGTGGACGAGTCCGGTCTGGAAGCGACCGAGTATCTGGTGCATACCGCTGCTCCGGCCTTTGTCTGCCGACTGGTTGGCAATGACTTCACCGACTTTGCCGGTCGTGATGAAGAGGAATTTGCCAGTGCGTTGTTGTTCGATGTGGACGGCAATCGCAGCGTATACGTATGCAACCGCGGCTTGCGCCTGTTTGATTTCAACTTCAGTGGCGAGGCCCCGACGGCATCCCGTCTGCAGGCCATTTGCGACGAAGCCATTGCCTGCTATCAGCGCTTGCATGAGGCCTATGCCGAACGCGAAGTGGGTCCCAAGGTCAGGGAAATGCGTCAGGGGCCGACCGAGCCCTTACCACCGGCCGAGCGCAGCCGTGCCATCCGCACCTTGCGTGATGCAGCGCGTGCCGCCACACAGGACCCGATCCATCGCGCAGGTTTTGCCGCCCAGGTGCAGCAGGCGCTGATGGGGGGCGATCAGGCGGTGTTCACCGAAGCCCAGCTGTCCCTGTTGGGCGAGCCGGCAGCGCGTGCCTTGCTAGTGAACAGCGCACGCGATGCCATTGCCTTTCCCGAGGTGGTGCGGGCGGATGGCTCGGTGATGTCTTTCGAATTGTGGGCCTTGCCGTTTGCCTTTTCCCGGGCACAGGGTGGGGTGTGGTGGCACTTCCCGCTACTGGAACGGTTGGAAACGCCGCTGGCGGATGCGCTGGATGTGCCGGAAAAGGCCATTTTGTGGATTTCTCCCACGCTGTTTACCGTGGACATGCTGAATGAGCGCGCCTGCCAGAACCTGATGCATCTGGCCGGGGTGATGGATGCTGGCTGTGATTTTGCGCCGCTGGATCCGGACTCCTCCCGTGCCACTTACGAGGCGGCGCGCAAGACGCAGGACCCGCAACTGGTGATCTCCTGGCTGCCTTTCCTGGTGGAGCGTGGCGCGCTGCCGGTGGAGCAGGCGCGGCAATTGTCGCGCAAGGCGCTGGATGCGGTGATGCCGCTGGTGCAACAGGCCATCGGTGCCGAGATGGAGTATGGCGAAGCCGAGCTGTTTGCTCCGCTGCCGTGGTGGGAGTCCTTGCAGGCCGGCGTACGCGCCTGGAACCGCAAGCGGCTGGGGCTGACCGTGGCCCTGATCGCGACTCGGGTTGGCGGTCTGCAAGACCTGCAAGCCGTGGCCGAATATCAGCCGGAAATGCAGGGTTATGAGGTGGGCCTCAAGCTGCGTGGCAGCGAAGAGCTGCTGGCGCGCTCGCCCTGGCTGATGGTGCCGGACGTGGCTCCGGACAAGGATGCGACCTGGCAGGACTTGTGCGATTGCTTGCGCGAGGCGGATATTCCGCTGTCGGAAACCATCGTCAAGCTACATTGATTTGTGGGCAGATGCCAAAGACAAGGGCCGCGTGAGCGGCCCTTGTCTTTGGCGGGTACGAAAAAAGGCCGCGCAAGCGGCCTTTTTCAGCAGGGATGACCGGACTTACTTGTCCAGACCACCCAGCAGTACGTATTTGATTTCCAGATAGTCTTCAATGCCGTACTTGCTGCCTTCGCGGCCGAGGCCGGATTGCTTCACGCCGCCGAAGGGTGCCGCTTCATTGGACAGGATGCCGCTGTTGACGGCGACCATGCCGTACTCCAGGCCTTCCGATACACGGAAGATACGACCCACATCGCGGGCATAGAAGTAGCTGGCCAGACCGAATTCGGTGTCGTTGGCCATCTGGATGGCTTCTTCTTCGGTGCTGAAGCGGAACAGCGGTGCCAGCGGGCCGAAGGTTTCTTCCTTGGCCACTTTCATCGCCGGGGTCACGCCGGTAATCACGGTGGGTTCGAAGAAGCTGTGGCCCAGTGCGTGGCGCTTGCCACCGGCTACCAGCTTGCCGCCCTTGGCCAGTGCATCGGCAATGTGCTCTTCCACCTTGGCCACGGCATTGGTGTCGATCATCGGGCCTTGGGTAATGCCGTTTTCCAGACCATTGCCGACATTGAGCTTGGCAACCGCAGCAGCAAACTTTTCGGCAAAGGCATCATAGACGCCATCCTGTACCAGCAGGCGGTTGGCGCAGACGCAGGTCTGGCCGGCATTGCGGTACTTGGAGATCATGGCACCTTCTACGGCGGCATCCAGATCGGCATCATCAAACACGATGAACGGCGCGTTGCCGCCCAGTTCCATCGATACTTTCTTGACGGTGTCGGCACACTGGGCGATCAGCTTGCGACCCACTTCGGTGGAGCCGGTGAAGGAGAATTTCTTCACGGTGTCGCTGCCGGTCAGCACGCTGCCGATTTCGCTGGAGCCACCGGTCAGTACCGAGAATACGCCAGCCGGGATGCCGGCACGTTCGGCCAGTACGGCAATGGCCAGGGCCGACAGCGGGGTCTGGCTGGCCGGGCGCACCACCATCGGGCAGCCAGCTGCCAGTGCAGGAGCAGCCTTGCGGGTGATCATGGCATTGGGGAAGTTCCACGGGGTGATGGCGGCGGTCACGCCGATCGGCTCCTTGGTCACCAGAATGCGGCGGTCCGCAGCCGGTGCCGGGATGGTGTCGCCGTACAGGCGCTTGGCTTCTTCGGCATACCATTCGATATAAGAAGCGCCATAGGCGATTTCGCCCTTGGCTTCGGCCAGCGGCTTACCCTGTTCGCAGGTCAGGATGACGGCCAGGTCGTCCTGGTTCGCCATCATCAGGTCAAACCAGCGGCGCAGGATGGTGGCGCGTTCCTTGGCAGATTTCTTTTTCCAGCTCTTGAAGGCTTCGGCAGCACCGGCCACGGCGCGTTCGGCTTCGGCCTTGCCCATTTTCGGTACGGTGGCGATGACTTCGCCGGTAGCCGGGTTGGTGACGGCAATGGTTGCGCCGTTGTCAGCATCCAGCCATTGGCCGTTGATATAGCACTGCTGCTTGAGCAGGGAAGGATCTTTCAGATTCAGCATGTCTCTCTCCAGTAGGTGGGCGGAGGATATTGTTTGTGCAGACGGCCAACCCCGCTGCCGGGATTGGCCGTTGCCATCAGCCGTTAAGCGATCAGGCCTTCAGGGCCGCTTCCAGCTTGGCCAGCGCTTCGGCGAAGATTTCATCTTCGATGGTCAGCGGGAACAGGAAACGCACCACGTTGTAGTACACGCCGCAAGTCAGCAGGATCAGGCCGGATTCCAGCGCCTTGGTCTGTACCTTCTTGGTGAACTCGGCATCCGGTTCGTGGGTGCCCGGCTTGTTGAACTCGACAGCGACCATCGCGCCCAGACCACGGATGTCGGCGATCTGCGGGATGTCTTTCTTCAGGCTGTGCAGCTTTTCTTTCAGCAGGTCGCCCAGCTTGTTGGAGCGTTCCAGCAGGTTTTCTTCCTGAATCACGTCGATGACGGCGCTGGCAGCAGCCAGACCCAGCGGGCTGCCGGCGTAAGTGCCACCCAGGCCGCCCGGTGCCGGTGCGTCCATCAGTTCGGCCTTGCCGACCAGGGCTGCCAGCGGGAAACCGCCTGCCAGCGACTTGGCCATGGTGGTCAGGTCCGGGGTCACATCGTAGTGTTCCATGGCAAACAGCTTGCCGGTACGGGCAAAGCCGGCTTGCACTTCGTCGGCAATCATCACGATGCCGTTGTCGTCACACAGCTTGCGGATGGCACGAACCCATTCGGCCGGAGCGGAGTAGAAACCACCTTCGCCTTGTACCGGTTCGAAAATGATGGCGGCAACGCGCTTGGCTTCGATATCAAACTTGAACAGTTTTTCGATGCTGGCCATCGAATCTTCCACCGATACGCCGTGCAGGGCATTCGGGTAGGCAGCGTGGTAGATCTCACCGACAAACGGACCAAAGCCGATTTTGTACGGGGCTACCTTGCCGGTCAGTGCCATGCCCAGCATGGTACGACCATGGAAAGCACCGCCAAATGCGATCACACCCGGGCGGCCAGTGGCGGCGCGGGCTACCTTGATGGCGTTCTCGACGGCTTCAGCACCGGTGCTGAAGAAAGCGGTTTTCTTGGCGAAGTTGCCCGGGGTCAGCTTGTTCAGCTTTTCGGCCACGTCAACATAGGATTCGTACGGAACAACCTGATAGCAGGTGTGGCTGAACTTGTTCAGTTGCTCGGCGACGGCGGCCTGTACCTTGGCGTGCAGGTGGCCGGTATTCAGTACGCCGATACCGCCAGCAAAGTCGATGTAACGGTTGCCTTCGATATCCCATACTTCGGCGTTCTTGGCCTTGTCGGCAAAGAATGTACACATTACACCCACGCCGCGCGGGGTTGCATCGGCCTTGCGTTGCATCAGATCTTTGTTGCTCATTCCATCTCTCCTAAGATTGGGGTGCCTGGCGGCGATGTCCTGGACGGAAGGGCTGGTTGCGGCGGCGGCACTTTCGATGCTTTTTTGCCGGGTCAACCAGCTGCCGGGGCGATAATTCGGCGGCTTCCAGAGTCGTTTGATTCTAATCAGGTGTTTAGCAAAAAGCTACACTTGCTACAAAAAGTTAAACACTTGTTGCAAGACCAGCACACCATGAAAAATGGGGCCGCTGTGCGCACAGTAGCCCCATTTGATCAAAAGTCACAAATTTTCTTAATGCCGCACTGCCGCATTCACCTCTTGCAGCTGGTCCTGATCCAGCGTGCCGGCCACCTGTCCCAGTTGCAGGCGTGCCGTCAGGTAATCGTATTTGGCGGTAGCCAGGCTGGTGAGCGCATCGTAGTAAGCCTGCTCTGCCTGCAACACGTCCAGGTTGGTACGAATGCCCACTTCCTTGCCCAGCTTGGTGGAGTCAACCTTGCTTTTGGCCGATACCAGCAACTGCTGCTGCGCCCGTACCAGTGCCGCGCCATTGGTCACACCCAGCCAGCTTTTGCGGACATCCTCCTTGAGCTGGCGGCGGGCGGACTCGAGCTTGTCGCGTGCGGATTCTTCGCGGGCCAGTGCTTCGCGAATTTGCGAGTTGATGCCGCCCCCGGCAAACAGCGGCAGGCTGACGGACACGCCTATGCTGCTGCCGCGTGTCACCGGCAGGGCATTGGGCTGGTTGCTGCGGTTGTCGTTGTAGCCGGCATTCAGGGCGACTACCGGTAGCTGGTTGCCGCGCTTTTCGGTCACGGTCTGGCTGGCGTAGGCCAGTGCCTGCTCCGCTGCCTGCAAGGTAAGGCTATTGTTGGTCGCCCGCTCCAGCCAGCCTTGCAAGGTGCCGGCTGGCGGTGGCGGCAGCTGTTGCTGCAAGGGCTGGATGGCGCTGGTATCCAGCCCGGTCAGCCGGCGCAGATTGTTCTGGCTGATTTCCTGCTGGTTCAGCGCAACGATTTCCTTGGCGCTGGCAGCATCGAAGCCGGCCTGGGCTTCGTGGGTATCGATGATGGTGGCGGTGCCCAGCTCAAAGGCGGTTTTCGCCTGCTCCAGCTGTGTGCGATAGGCTTTTTTGCTGGCACGGGTGGCGGCCAGGGTGTCTTCGGCCAGCAGGACATCAAAATAGGCGCGGGCGATGTCGACGATCAATTGCTGCTCTGCCGCGCTGAAGGCCGTTTCTGCCTGCAGGCGGGCAATCTTGCCTTTCTGGTAGGCGCTGTACTTGCTAGTGTCGAACAGCGGCTGGCTCAGTTGCACGCCATAGCCGGAGCTGTCGTAAGTGGACTGTCCGGCCGGCTGGGTCGGGTTGGTATGGCTGTAGCTGCCGGTCAGGGCGACTTGCGGCAGCAACTGGGCGCGGCCCTGCACGGCCAGTTCGCGGCCGGCTCCCAGCTCGGCGCGCGAGGCGGCGTAGTCGCTGTTGTAGTCGCGTGCAGCCAGCCAGGCCTGGGTCAGGTCGAAGGCCGGCGTGGCCGTGCTGGCCAGCATCAGGGCCAGTCCACTCAGCAGCGGTGCGCAGTGGGCGTATGTCTTCATGATGTTCTCTTCGGTTTGCTTTCCACCCTGAACCACTGGGCGTACAGGGCGGGCAAAAACAGCAGGGTCAGCACCGTGGCCACCAGCAGGCCACCCATGATGGCCACGGCCATCGGCCCCCAGAAGGTGCTGCGGGTGAGCGGAATCATGGCCAGGATGGCGGCCAGCGCCGTCAGCATGATGGGGCGGAAGCGCCGTACCGTCGAGCCGATGATGGCTTCGTGCCGGTCTATGCCTTCACGGATGTCCTGTTCGATCTGGTCGACCAGGATCACCGAGTTGCGCATGATCATGCCGGACAGGGCAATCACCCCCAGCATGGCGACAAAGCCAAAGGGCGAGTGGAAGATGATCAGCGTCAGCGTGACGCCTATCATGCCCAGCGGTGCGGTCAGCAATACCATCAGGGTGCGCTGGAAGCTTTGCAGCTGCAGCATCAGCAGGGTTAGCACCACCACGATCATGAAGGGTGCGACGGCGGCGATGGCGGTCTGCGAATTGCCACTGGACTCCATCGAACCGCCCAGCTCGATGTGATAACCCAGCGGCAGGCTTTGTTCCAGCTGCTGCATCTGCGGCCACAGCGCGGCGGACACATCATCACCCTGCACGCCGTCGGCCACATCGGCATTGACGGTGATGGTGGGCAGGCGGTTGCGCCGCCAGATGATGGATTCTTCCGGCTGGTATTCGATCTTGCCCAACTGGGAGACCGGCACAAAGCGGCCACTGGCGGTTTGCACCTGCAAATTACCCAGCGCGGCCACGTCGCTGTGCTCCTGCTTGTTCAGACGGGCGACAATGCCGACGCTGCGGTTGCCATCGCGATAATCGGTGATGGTGGCACCGGAAATCAGCATCTGCAGCTGTTGCGACAAGGATTGGCTGTTGATGCCCAGCAGGCGGATCTTGTCCTGATCCAGCGTAATGCGCAGCGCCTTCAGCTGTTCGCCCCAGTTGATGTTGACGTGACGGCTAGCCGGATGGGCGCGCACTTTTTGTTCTACCTGGGCGGCAATGGCGCGGATCTTGTCATGATCCGGTCCCATGACGCGGAACTGCACCGGGTAGCCCACCGGCGGGCCGTTTTCCAGCCGGGTCACCCGGCCGCGCACCAGCGGGAAATCGTGGTCGAAGATGGATTCCAGCCGCGCCTTGACCTGTTCGCGCACATGCTCGTCGCCGGTCATCACCATCAGCTGGGCGTAGTTCAGATGCTGTTGCTGCTGGTCCAGCGGCAGGTAGAAGCGCGGGCTGCCGCTGCCCACATAGCTGGTGACGCTGAGCACGTTCTTGTCCTGCTTGATCAGCGCTTCCAGCTTTTTCACCTCGCCTTCGGTGGCGGCATAACTGGCACCACGTGGCAGCCACATGTCCACCATCAGCTCGGGCCGGTTGGACGAAGGAAAGAACTGCTGGGCCACCAGCAGGCGGAAGGCCAGCAAAGACAGTACGAAAATGCCCAGCGTGGTGGCAATGACGGTCTTGCGGTAGTGCAGACACCATTCCAGCAGCGCACGAAAGCGGATGTAGAAGGGCTTCTGGTAAACATCATGCGTCTGATGATGCATGGCCTGTTCCGGCAGCAGCTTGTAACCCAGAAACGGCGTAAACACCACGGCGACGATCCACGACAGGATCAGCGCCAGCCCCACCACGGCAAACAGGCTGAACACGTATTCGCCGGCATCGGACTTGGCCAGCCCCACCGGCAGAAAGGTGGCGGCGGTAATCAGCGTGCCGGTGAGCATGGGGAAGGCGGTGCTGGTGTAGGCATAGGTGGCAGCCTGGAATTTGTTCCAGCCCTGTTCCAGTTTCAGCGCCATCATTTCCACGGCGATGATGGCATCGTCCACCAGCAGGCCCAGCGCGATGATCAGCGAACCCAGCGAGATGCGTTGCAGATCGAGCTTGAAGAAGTACATGGCCAGAAAGGTCATGGCCAGCACCAGTGGAATCGACAGTGCCACCACCACGCCGGTACGCAGGCCCAGGCTGAAGAAGCTGACGGCCAGCACGATCAGCACCGCCTCGATCAGCGAACTCATGAATTCGCCAACCGCACCCTTTACCACCTTGGGCTGGTCGGACACAGCATGGATCTGGATGCCCACCGGCAGCTTGGCCTGGATTGTCTGCAGGGTTGCGTCCAGATGCTCGCCCAGCTTCAGCACATCGCCGCCGCTTTTCATGCTGATGGCCAGGCCCAGGGCCGGCTGGCCATTAAAGCGCATGCGGAAGGAGGGCGGGTCGATGAAGCCGCGGTGAATGCTGGCAATGTCAGCCAGGCGCAGCGTCTTGCCATTGGCCACGATGGGCGTGTTGGCCACGGCCTCTACCGTGCTGTAATTGCCGGTCGGGCGTACCCAGATACGGTCGCTGGCGGTTTCGTAGCTGCCGGCCGGCAGCATGGCATTCTGTTGTTGCAGCGCGGTCCAGATGGTGCTGGTGTCCAGCCCCAGCGAAGCGAGCTTGCTGCTGGACAGGTCGATATAGATGTTTTCGCTTTGTTCGCCCACCAGGCTGACCTTGCCCACATCCGGCACGCGCAGGATTTCTTCCTTGGCGCGGTCCACGTAGCGGCGCAGTTCTTCTGCACTGAAGCCATCGCCGGTGAAGGCATAGATATTGCCGAAGGTATCGCCGAACTCGTCATTGAAATAGGGCCCCAGCGCGCTGCTCGGCAGGCTGCTGCGCACGTCGCCCAGTTTCTTGCGGACCTGGTACCACAGGCCCTGCACGTTTTTGGCCGGAACATCTTCACGCAGCGTGACCAGCAACAGCGATTCGCCCGGCTTGCTGTAACTTTGCACGTATTTGATTTCCGGCATTTCCTGCAGCTTTTCTTCCAGCCGGTCGCTGATCTGCTGCTCCACCTGCTCGGCCTTGGCCCCCGGCCAGTAAGTCTGCACCAGCATGGCCTTGAAGGTGAATTCCGGGTCTTCTTTCTGCCCCAGCTGGGTGTAGGCCCACAGGCCGGACACCATCAGCATCACCATGAAGTAGAACACCAGCGCCTGGTGGCGCAGCGCCCATTCCGACAGATTGATTTTCTTCATCACTGTTCGCCTTGCTGCAGCAGAAGCACGCGCTGACCTTCGTGCAGCAGGTGCACGCCGGCGCTGACCACCTTGTCGCCTGGCTGCAGGGCACCGCGCACGGTGACGCTGTCGCTGTCCATGTTGAGGACGCTGACGGCGCGGCGGCTGACGCGCAGCGTCTTGGCATCGACAATCCACAGTGAATGCTTGCCCTGCTCATCCAGCAATGCGGTCAGCGGCAGCCGCATGGCGGCGCTGTCGCCATGGCTGGCAGTGGGCAAGGAAACCGTGGCGGTTTGGCCCAGTGCCAGGCTGTCTGCTTGCGGCAGGGTGATGCGCGCGGCATAGGTGCGGGTGGCCGGGTCGGCATCGCCGGCCAGTTCGCGTAGCCGGCCGTGGTATTGCTGTTTTCCGGCCCACAGGCTGATGGTGAATTCGGTTTGCTTACGCACGCTGGCCAGGGCATTTTCCGGAATCTGGATGGCGACTTCCCGTTCGCCGTCATGCGCCAGCCGTGCGATGGCTTGTCCGGCGGCAACTACCTGTCCCGGCTCCGCCTGCATCTGGCTGACGATGCCGTCTGCATCGGCGACTAATTGGGTATAGCTGCCCTGATTGTGGCTGGCTGTCAGTTGTGCGCGGGCTTCGTCGCGCTTGGCGCGAGCTGCGTTGACGCCATTTTGCTGGCTGTCGACCTGCGCCTGGCTGATGAATTGCTTGGCCAGCAGCTCCTGATAGCGCTTCAGATTGAGCTGCTGCTGAGCGAGGTCGGATTCTGCTGCGGCCAGCTGAGCTTGTTTGGCATTGCTGTCCAGCGTGGTGTCGCTGGCGTCCAGCCGGGCCAGTACCTGTCCTTTCCTGACATGCTCGCCGCTGTTGACCAGCTTGGCGATGACCTTGCCGCCGATACGGAAGGCCAGGTCAGTTTCGGTGCGGGCGCGGACTTGTCCGGCAAAACAGTTGCCGTTGTCTATGCCGCGCTGGCCGGCGCTAACCACGCGGACCGGGCGGATTTCTTCGCTGGGGGCTGCCTGTTTGCTGCAACCGGCCAGCAGTAGCAAGCCAAGCAGGGCAAGACGCCAGTGGTGGGGAGAGGTGGACATGGGTGTGTTTCCTGTCAGTTCTTTTTCAGGCCGTGCAGCACCAGATCCAGCGCGTCTTTGAGAAAACCGAGCGGGTCTTTGGTGGAGCCGATACAGCAGCCAGGCAACTGGCCGAAGGAGTGGCTGAAAATCATGGTGGTCAGCAAGGGGGCCAGTAGGGCATCAACCGTGTGCGCCAGCGGCACGGCACGGAATTCGCCACTGTCGATACCGCGTTGCAGCACCATGCTCAGCATCTGGTTGCTGGGGGAGATGACCTCATCGAAATAGAACTGGGCCAGTTCCGGAAAGTTGGCGGCTTCGGCAATCATCAGCTTGCACAGCCCGGCGGACTGGGCGCTGCCCACTTCTTGCCACCACTGTTCCACCATACGGTGCAGCAATTCACTGGCCGAACCGTCAAAGTCGCGGGCAACCAGGGCCAGTTGCTGCAGATTGGCCACGATGGTGCCACGGGCAATCGCCTTGAAAATTTCTTCTTTGTTCTGAAAATACAGATAGGGCGTGCCCTTGGTGACACCTGCTGCCCGGGCGATGTCTTCCATCTTGGTGGCGCGATAGCCTTTTTCTACAAACTGGCCCAGGGCGGCATCCAGTATTTCAGCGGGGCGGGCTTCTTTTTTTCTGCGCCAGCGGGCGATCGGGCAGTTTTCGGTCATGGATTTAACTGAATGTCTGTTCATTAATGTTCCGCAATGTAGTGCAATCGCCTTGTCATGGCAATTAATAAATCACTGTTCAGTAGCTTGATTGATTAGAATGCAACACATTGTCGCCAGTGGCCGGAATGGCTCCGGTCCTTACCCCCAGAAGGAGATTGTCGTGTCTGTAAATGCCGCTGAAAAAGCGTTGGTTCTCGCCGAGGCCCTGCCGTATATCCGCCGTTTTTCCGGCAAGACCATCGTGATCAAGTACGGTGGCAACGCCATGACCGACGATGCGCTGAAAGAAGGGTTTGCCAAGGACATCGTGCTGCTCAAGCTGGTGGGCATCAACCCGGTGGTGGTGCATGGCGGCGGCCCGCAGATCAACGAACTGCTGGAGCGCGTGGGCAAGGAAGGCAAATTCATCCAGGGCATGCGCGTGACCGACCAGGAAACCATGGATGTGGTGGAAATGGTGCTGGGCGGCCTGGTGAACAAGGAAATCGTGTCGCTGATCAACACGCATGGTGGTAAGGCCGTGGGCCTGACCGGCAAGGATGGCCATTTCATCCGCGCAGAAAAGATGTTCCTCAGCGATGAGAGCGAAGACAAGATCGACATTGGCCAGGTAGGCGAGATCTCCAGCATTGATCCGGCGCTGGTGTCGCTGCTGGATCGCCAGGATTTCATCCCGGTGATCGCCCCCATCGGTGTGGGCAGTCAGGGCGAAGCCTACAATATCAATGCCGACCTGGTCGCCGGCAAGCTGGCCGAAACCCTGAACGCCGAAAAGCTGATCCTGATGACCAACACCCCGGGCGTGCTGGACAAGGAAGGCAAGCTGCTGACTGGCTTGACCGCCGAGCAGGTGGACGCCCTGTTTGCCGATGGCACCATCCACGGCGGCATGCTGCCCAAGATCAGTTCGGCGCTGGATGCGGCACGTAGTGGTGTGAATACCGTGCACATCATCGATGGCCGCGTACCGCATGCGCTGCTGCTGGAAATCATGACCGACGACGGTGTCGGCACCATGATCCGCGCCGGCTAGGCGTCAGCACACGACAAGCAAGGCCGGCAACAGCGATGTTGACCGGCCTTTTTCATCTGCGTGCCACATGCACCGCTTCCGCGCGGCATACCTTGTGCCATTTCGTTGATCAGTCTTGTTCTATAGTATTAAAACAGGTTGTTTCAGGTTCTCGTGGCCGAACAGGAGGGTGCAATGCAGACAGTCAGACAGTTGCTGGAGCAGAAGTCCGGGCGTGTGCTGGTGACGGTATCGCCGGAAAGTACCGTGTTTCAGGCTTTGCAGGTGATGGCAGAGCACGATGTCGGTGCCGTGCTGGTGATGGAGGGCGGCGATGTGGTGGGGATATTCTCCGAGCGCGACTATGCGCGGCGCATCGTGCTGCAGGGGCGTACTTCTGCCGGCACCCGCATCCGCGACATCATGACCAGCAAGGTGGTGTATGTCACGCCAGACCAGAACTCCGACCAGTGCATGGCGCTGATGACGGAAAAGCACATCCGCCACCTGCCGGTGCTGGAGGGCAAGACGGTACAGGGTATGTTGTCCATCGGCGATCTGGTCCATGCCACCATTCAGGAGCAGGCGCAGGTGATCAACCAGCTGGTGCACTATATCCAGAGCGCCTGATTGTGCTGCTGCATACAGGAAAAGCCGCCATCAGGCGGCTTTTTGCTATCTGGCGCGGCAAATCAGGCGACCGGCACGATGCGCTGGCGCAAGGCAATCAGCGCCGGGGCCACTTGCTGCTGCATCACCTCGGCAGTGAAGGCAAAGGCCGGGCCACTGGCGTTCAGGCTCATTGGCGGCTGGCCCGGGTTGGGCGAGGGCAGGTGCACGCCCACCGCCATCACGTCAGGTTCGTATTCGCCAAATGATGCTGAATAGCCACAGTGCAGATACTCATCGCTGGCCTGTTGCAGACGCTGCTGCAAGGCCGGCCAGCGCTCGCCATAGCGTGCGGCCAGTTCGGCATCCAGCTGACGGCGTGTGCTGTCCGGCAGGCCGGCATAAAAAGCCCGGCCAATGGCGGTGGTGGCGATCGGCACCCGCGAGCCAACGGTCAGCTGCACGCTGACCCGTGACTGGCTGCGGCAGGTCTCCAGATACACCATATCCGTGCCATCGCGCATGGCCAGGCTGATCGACACATTGTTTTCCAGGGCAAATTCGCGCATCAGCGGGCCGGCAACCTGGCGGATGTCATAGCTGGCCAGCACCACCGAGCCCAGCGCCAGCAGTGCCACACCCAGGCGGTAAAAGCCGCTGTGTTCATCCTGCGACAAATGACCCAGCTTGGTCAGGGTGTAAGTCAGGCGTGACACGGTGGATTTGGGCAGGCCGGTACGCTTGGCGATTTCCAGGTTGGACAGCGCCGATTCGCCGGGGCGGAAAGCCGCCAACACCTGCAGACCACGTGCCAGCGCGGTGACGAATAGCCGGTCCTTGTCATCCTCTTCCTGCATTGCTTTCCTCATTTCTATATTGATGGCCTGGATTTTCCAGCCTGGCGTTGCGGCGCGAGCGGCAAGCATAGCCTGCTTGCGGTCAGGATCAAACAAAACGCTTTACAGCCGAATTTGGAGTTGTTAGTCTATTCTGCAATGTAAAACGTAATTCCGCAATGCGGAACAAGCAAACCCAAGGAGAACTCTCGATGGCCGCATCCAACAGCCGCGCACCCTTTGCCTGGGAAGATCCCTTCCTGCTGGCCGATCAGCTGACCGAAGAAGAACGTCTGGTCCAGCAGACCGCAGAAGCCTATTGCCAGGATCGCCTGATGCCGCGCGTGCTGACGGCCAATCGTGAAGAACGCTTCGATCGCGAAATCATGAGCGAGATGGGCGAGCTGGGCCTGCTGGGCTGCACCATCGACGGCTACGGCTGTGCCGGCCTCAGCCACGTCGCTTACGGCCTGGTGGCTCGCGAAGTAGAGCGCGTCGATTCCGGCTACCGCTCGGCCATGAGCGTGCAGTCCAGCCTGGTGATGCATCCGATCTGGGCCTACGGCTCGGAAGCACAGAAAGACAAATACCTGCCCAAGCTGGCCACTGGTGAATGGGTGGGCTGTTTCGGCCTGACCGAGCCGGATGCCGGTTCCGACCCGGCCGGCATGAAAACCCGCGCCCGCAAGGTAGACGGCGGCTATGTGCTGTCCGGTAGCAAGATGTGGATTACCAATAGCCCGGTAGCCGATGTGTTCGTGGTGTGGGCCAAGGATGATGAAGGCGAGATTCGCGGTTTCGTGCTGGATAAAGGTATGAAGGGCCTGTCGGCACCGAAGATTCATGGCAAGTTCAGCCTGCGTGCCTCCATTACCGGCGAAATCGTCATGGACGAAGTGCTGGTGCCGGAAGATGCCATCCTGCCGGGTGTGAAGGGTCTGAAAGGCCCGTTCGGCTGCCTGAACAAGGCCCGCTTCGGCATCGCTTGGGGCGCCATGGGGGCTGCCGAGTTCTGCTGGCATGCTGCCCGTCAATACACGCTGGACCGCAAGCAGTTTGGCCGCCCGCTGGCCGCCACCCAGCTGATCCAGCTGAAACTGGCCAATATGCAGACTGAAATCGCCCTGGGCCTGCAGGCAGCTATCCGTGTTGGCCGTCTGCTGGACGAAGGTAAGGCCGCGCCGGAAATGATCTCGCTGATCAAGCGCAACAATTGCGGCAAGTCGTTGGACATCGCCCGTATCGCTCGCGATATGCACGGTGGCAATGGCATTGCCGACGAGTTCCACGTCATCCGCCATGTGATGAACCTGGAAGCCGTCAACACTTATGAGGGTACGCATGATGTGCATGCCCTGATTCTGGGCCGAGCCCAGACCGGTATTCAGGCATTTGCCTGATAGCACAGCGGGGGTATGGCTCCACCTGCCCCTGTTGTTGGTTCCTGTCTGTCCTTGTGAGGCCCGGTGAGTACCGGGCCCTTTTTTTGGTGCACAGCGTAATGCGGCTGCCGTGGCGGCGGCATCACTCTGTCCATCCGGCGGCTGTCTAAGCGGCCATCAAACGCATCAGGAGAACAATATGGCGGGCGCACTCGCAGGCATCAAGGTTCTGGATCTATCCCGTGTACTGGCCGGCCCCTGGGCGGGCCAGTTGCTGGCTGACCTGGGTGCCGAAGTGCTCAAGGTCGAGCGGCCCGGGGCCGGTGACGATACCCGGCAGTGGGCACCACCCAGCCTGCCGGATGGCACGGCGGCCTACTTTCTGTGCGCCAACCGCGGCAAGCGCTCGGTGACGGTGGACATCACCAAGCCGGAAGGGCAGGAGATTGTCCGTGCGCTGGCACGCGATGCCGACGTGGTGATTGAAAACTACAAGGTGGGTGGGCTGAAAAAATACGGGCTGGATTACGCCAGCCTCAGCCAGCTCAACCCGCGGCTGGTGTATTGCTCGATTACTGGTTTTGGCCAGGATGGCCCTTATGCCGAACTGCCGGGCTACGACTACATCGTGCAGGGCATGTCCGGCCTGATGAGCATCACCGGGCCGGCCGATGGCGAGCCGCACAAGGTAGGTGTGGCCGTGACCGATCTGTTTACCGGCATCTATGCCAGCAATGCCATTCTGGCGGCCATCATCGCGCGCCAGAGCAGTGGCAAGGGTCAATACATCGACATGGCCTTGTTTGACTGCGCGCTGGCCTCGCTGGCCAATATCAATATGAACTGGCTGATCGGCCAGCAAGTTCCGCCACGGCTGGGTAATGCCCACGCCAATATCGTGCCCTATCAGGTGTTTGCCTGTGCCGATGGACATTTCATCCTGGCTTGCGGCAACGACAAGCAGTTTCGTGCGGTGTGCCAGGTGATTGGTCTGTCTGCCTTGGCGGACGACGAACGCTTTACCAGCAATCCGCAGCGGGTCAAGCATCGTGACAGTGTGGTGCCGCTACTGGCCGAGGCCTTCATGGCAAAAGGCCGTGACCAATGGCTGAAGCTGCTGGATGAAGCCGGTGTGCCTTGTGGGCCGATCAATACGGTGGACGAAGCCTTCCGCGACCCGCAGATTCAGCACCGCGGCATGGAAATACACTTGCAGGACAGCGTAGGGCAAAATGTGCCCCTGGTAGGGTGTCCGATCAAACTTTCCGGCACGCCAGTCGAGTACAATCAGGCCCCTCCCAAACTGGGTGAACATACCGACGACGTACTGCGCGCGCTGGGCTACGACGCTGCCAGGATTGCCACACTGCGTGAGCAAGGCACCGTTTAAACGCTTGTTTGATTTTGACGAGCGAGGCCGCTTCATTGCATGATGACTGCCAGCCAATAAGGACAGCCCACCGGGCGCAAAGGAGATGTGGTGCAACGCGATTATATGGAATACGACGTAGTAATCGTCGGCGGCGGCCCTGCCGGGCTGTCTGCCGCGATTCGCCTGAAGCAAGTGGCCGAGGCCAAGGGCCAGGAAATCAGTGTCTGTCTGCTGGAAAAGGGCTCGGAAATCGGGGCGCATATCCTGTCGGGCGCCGTGATTGAAACCGGCGCACTGGCTGAACTGATACCGGACTGGAAAGAAAAGGGCGCGCCGCTGAATATCCCGGCACTGTCCGACCGTTTCCTCTACCTGACGGAAACCGAGTCCATCCAGCTGCCGACCCCGCCGCAGATGCACAATCACGGCAACTACATTGTCAGCCTGGGCAATTTCTGCCGCTGGCTGGGTGAGCAGGCCGAAGCGCTGGGCGTGGAAATCTACCCTGGCTTTGCCGCTGCCGAAGTGCTGTATCACGCCGATGGCTCGGTCAAGGGCGTGGCGACTGGTGCCATGGGTACCGGCAAACTGGGCGATGAGCCGGGTGAGCCGGGTATGGAGCTGTGGGCCAAGCAAACCCTGTTTGCCGAAGGCTGTCGCGGTTCGCTGACCAAGATGCTGTTCGAGCGCTTTGCGCTGCGTGATGGTGCCGACCCGCAAACCTACGGCATCGGCATCAAGGAACTGTGGGAAGTGAAACCGGAAAACCATAAGCCGGGCACCATCACCCATACCGTGGGCTGGCCGGTGGACACCGCCACCTATGGCGGTTCCTTCATGTACCACCTGGAAGACAACCAGGTGGTGGTGGGCTATGTGGTCGGTCTGGATTACAGCAATCCCTACCTGTCACCGTTCGAGGAATTCCAGCGCTTCAAGACCCATCCGGCCATCAAGGGTGTGTTCGAAGGCGGCCGTCGCCTGTCCTATGGCGCACGTGCCTTGTCCGAAGGCGGCATCCAGAGTCTGCCCAAGCTGACCTTCCCGGGGGGCGCGCTGATCGGTGATACCGCCGGCTTCCTCAATGTGCCCAAGATCAAGGGTACCCATACCGCAATGAAGTCGGCCATGCTGGCTGCCGATGCGGTATTCGAACTGCTGCAGGCAAATCCGGAAGCACAGGGACAGGAAGCCGTCGGCTATTCCGCCTGCTTCAAGCAAAGCTGGCTGCGCGAAGAGCTGCACCAGGTGCGCAATATCCGCCCGTCCTTCCGCTGGGGCCTGTGGCCGGCGATGATCTATTCGGCCATCGACACCTTCCTGTTCCGTGGCAAGGCACCGTGGACGCTGCGACACAAGCATGCCGACCACGCAACACTGCTGCCTGCCAGCCAGTGCAACCGTATCGACTATCCGAAGCCGGATGGCGTACTGACCTTCGACCGTCTGTCCTCGGTGTTCATTTCCAACACCAATCACAGCGAAGACCAGCCACCCCATCTCAAGCTGAAAGATGCTGCTGTACCGATCAGCCTGAATCTGGCCAAGTACGATGCGCCGGAGCAACGTTATTGCCCGGCTGGTGTGTATGAAATCGTCGGCCAGGACGAGGGCAGCCCGCGCTTGCAGATCAACGCGCAAAACTGCGTGCACTGCAAGACCTGTGATATCAAGGATCCCAGCCAGAATATCAACTGGTGTACGCCAGAAGGCAGCGGCGGCCCCAACTATCCCAATATGTAAGCGGCCCTTGTCGCTGCTTGTTGCAAAAGCCCGGCATATCGCCGGGCTTTTTTGTGCAATGCAATGTTTTTTACCTGTCTACCTTGACAGGTAGCAGGCCTTGTTGGCAGGATGGTCAGCATGATTACTTTCTCCGCAGTCTTTAACGCCTATTTTTATTGGTACCGCAGCTCACGGCGGCTCCAAGGGGCGTCTCTGGACTAAGAAAAAGTACAAGAGAACGAACAAACCCGATAAATGCCGCCGCGGTCACTCCGGCGGCATTTGTTTTTTCAGCAGACAAATCAGCTCCGGACCCACCCAGGCAAGCCCGACTGGAGATGCAGGTCATGAATGAAGTCAGTGATGCAAGGCAGATAGCCCGAGAAAGCGCCAGTCTGGCGCTGGACGGTGCTGCATGGTCCGTAACCCTGTTGACCGATGGCGAGGCCTTGGCCAACGCTGTCGCACCACAAGCGAACAGCCTGTATCGCTACCTGCAGCAAGACCAGACAGCGGCCACGCCGCTGCTGGAATCGCTGCTGCCGGACATTCGTGCCTTTGCCATGCTGCTGGCTTCCACGCGCCGGCACCACCGCTGTTCGCCCGAACGCTTTGCCGATGCGACGGACTGGCTGGCGGCCCGCATTGTCGTGCTCGAACTCAGCCATGTTGCCGTGACCTTGCCCGAACTGACTCAGCTGGATGAAGCGAACCGCCGCCTCAAGCTGCTGTCGGAACAGTTGCAGCTTACACTGTCGCCGGCAGCCCCCGTGCTGCTGACCGCACCTGAGGCCGAACCCGGCGTACTGCGTGGTTGGAGCCGACAGCGGCAGAGCGGCATGCTGGGCACGGTGCATGGCATGCAATCCATGCTGATGGCCTCGCGCCTGGTGGCGCAGCAATGTCGTCAGCGGCTGCAACCCTTCTGGCACGGCCTGCAGGTAGCACGCCGCGGCTGATACACCGATAAGCGGGAATGTTATGCAACTGCAAACGCGTGATGATGAGCGCAAACTGAATAATCTGACCCTGGTGGTGTATATCCTGCAGGGCTTGAGCCTGTTTACCGGCGTACCCATGCTGGTCGGCGTGATCATCAACTATCTCAAGCTGGATGATAGCCGTGGTAGCTGGTATGAAAGCCACTTCCGCTGGCAGATCAAGACCTTCTGGCTGGGGCTGCTCGGCACGGTGCTGGGCTATGCGCTGGTATGGATATTGGTCGGTTTTGCCATTCTGGGCCTGACCTGGCTGTGGTGCCTGTACCGCGTGCTGCGTGGTTTTCTGGCTTTCAATGACGGCAAGCCGCTGCCGCTGTAAGGCTGGATAAAAAGACGGGCAACCGTTGCCGGCTGCCCCAAGAGGCCCTGAGCCGGTTGCCGGAACGTAATCCGTCCCAATGAAAAACCGTGTGCTGACACGGTTTTTGTGCTGCAGGGCCTGCGTCGCTATCACTAAACTGACTAGGTCTGGCTGGTGCGCAAGGCGGATTGTCACCCCAGACGAAGCGCAACCATGCTAGCTGCCGGTGCGCTTGGCCGATAGCAAAATGACAACGTCACTTGTCGTAGGTCAAGTTCTACCATAGCAGAACAAAACCCCGACAAAACAAGGCTGTGGCGTAATGGCTCCGGCTTTGGCACAATGCGCAACCTTCAGTCCGATGTGAAATCATGCAACAAGAAGATCTGCAACGGCTGGTCAGCACGACCATGCCTTTTGGCAAACACCAGGGCACCCTGCTTTGCGACTTGCCCGGCAACTATCTCAACTGGTTTGCCCGCGAGGGTTTTCCCAAGAGCGAGATTGGCCGCCTGCTGCAATTGATGCAGGAGATCGACCACAATGGACTGAGTTATTTACTGGACCCGTTAAGAAAGCGTTAAAAGCATGGCAATTCAATGGTTTCCCGGCCACATGAACAAGGCGCGCAAAGATGTCATGGAGCGCCTGAAAGACATCGATGTGGTCATCGAAATGCTGGATGCGCGCTTGCCGGCGTCCAGCGCCAATCCGATGCTGGCGCGCATGGCCAAAGGCAAGCCGCGCCTGATGATACTCAACAAGCAGGATCTGGCTGATCCGGCCATCACCACGCAGTGGCTGGACTGGTATCGCGCCAAAAAGCAGACCCAGGCCATTGGCCTGGATGCCGGAGAGCGCGCGCCATCGCAAAAGCTGGTGGCAGCCTGCCGCGAACTGGCCCCCAATCGCGGCGGCCTGGACAAGCCGTTGCGCGTGCTGATCTGTGGTATTCCCAACGTGGGCAAATCCACGCTGATCAACAGCATGAGCAGCCGCAAGATCGCCAAGACCGGCAATATGCCAGGGGTAACCAAGAACGAGCAGCGCATCATCCTGGACGATGATGTTGAGCTTTACGATACGCCCGGCATGCTGTGGCCCAAGATCGAAGTGGAAGAGGGTGGCTATAATCTGGCCGCCAGCGGTGCCGTCGGTCGCAATGCCATGGACGAGGAAGAAGTCTCGCTGGAGCTGCTCAAATACCTGCTGCAACACTACGTGCCACAGCTGACTGCCCGCTATCGCCTGGACGAGGTGGACGGCCTGCAAGACTGGCAGGTGTTGGAAATGATAGGCCGCAAGCGTGGTGCCATGCTCGGTGGTGGTCGCGTCAATATCCAGAAAGCTGCTGAAATCGTGCTCACCGATTTTCGCGATGGCAATACCGGCCGTATTACCCTGGAGCGTCCGCAGGAATGGATCGTGTGGGAAAAGCGTGCCAAGGAGCTGGCCGCACAGAAAGCTGCTGCCCGCGAAGCCATGATGAGCGAAAAGGAAAAGCGCAAGCACGCCTCTCGCGGCCCACAAGATTGATATCGGTTTTGTCGATAACCGGATAGCGCAGAATGCAGCTAGGAGCATGGCGCAATCCTGTTTCGATGTTCGTTTTGAAGTTCATATCACCAGATATGTTTTTGCTCTAGTTTTGTAAGAGAGGCGTTGTCGTGGCTTTTTATGCCATGTGACTTATGGGTTCCAGCCACAATATGTGGGTATGTAGCCTGAATAGACAGTAGCGCTACGGTCCTCTTCTCTTTACCTTGCTCGCCAGTTTGGCTTTCGTCCAGATGCCTCATGAGGCCTGTAGTTCACTGAACTGGTAAATCTCAGTGCACTGTCCGCTCTAGACTAGACATTCGCATATCCCCTACAGGAGGTGATTAATGAGCTTGAAGAAAGACCATACTGCCTTGGCATTCTTTGCTCTAGCCATCATTGGTTTCGTAATTACTTGGTACTACAACCTGCAGTACCTGATGCAGGGTGGTGGTCTGGGGCCTGCCGAGTTCTTTGTTGCCGCCTTTGCCAATCCGCTCACAACAGCTATCACCATTGATGTCTATCTGTCAGCCATTGCATTTTCCGCTTGGGTAATCAGCGATTCACGTCAATCACAGCTTAAGTGGCCATGGGCTTATATATTTCTCTGTTTTTCGATTGGCTTGGCGGTGTCATTCCCCATGTATCTGGCTTTTCGAGAGCGGGCCAAAAATAAGGTCAGCTTCGCCAATCCCTGAATCGGCGCTAACGATTCGGTGTTTTTGCAGCGCAAACTTGCTTATCAGCAAATCCGCCGATCATCCATCAGTCGACTGATCCAGAACTGACGTGGCCATAGCCATGGCAGCCTAGTGTTCAATTGTCTGGCTTTCCGCTTTACTCATTCCTTATTTGCTGCAGGCCAATTTGCTGTGTTCTGGGTCGGGCTGATCTCTATGCCAGTGTGCTGCCAAAGCGGACAGTAGCTGCCAGCATGGTAGCCGACCTACCTTGCACCTCTGTTTCGTCCGCATGGCAGGCCCGGTGTGCTGCCAGCGACACGATTGGGCTAATCCTATCTGGCAGCTAGAGGTGGCAAGGCATGACGCCTGACAAATCGATTTCCCGGCGGCGGCAGATTATTGCGGCGGTCGTGGGCAATACGCTGGAGTGGTACGACTTCATCGTCTACGGCTTCATGACCAGCATTATTTCCAAGCTGTTTTTCCCGGCCGACGGCAATGAATTCATTTCTTTGCTGATGGCGACAGCCACTTTTGGGGTCGGCTTCTTCATGCGGCCTGTGGGTGGTGTGCTGCTGGGCATCTATGCCGACCGTAAGGGCCGCAAGGCGGCCATGCAGTTGATCATGGCCATCATGGCCCTGGTGTCCTTGCTGATTGCCTGCGCGCCACCCTATGCGGCCATCGGCATGGCAGCCCCGTTGCTGATCGTGCTGGCGCGGCTGCTGCAAGGTTTTGCAACCGGTGGCGAATATGCCAGTGCCACGGCCTTTCTGGTGGAAGCGGCACCCGCTGATCAGCGCGGCCTGTACGGTTCCTGGCAGTTGGTGGGACAGATGCTGGCCATTCTGGGCGGTGCCGGCATGGGCGCGCTGATTACACATAATCTGGATCAGGGCCAGCTGGAGAGCTGGGGCTGGCGGCTTCCGTTTCTGATCGGTTTGTTGATTGCCCCGGTAGGTTGGTGGGTGCGCCGCCACATGGACGAAACCGAGGCCTTCCTCGAAGCCAGCCAGCCGCAGGCGACTGCGCCCGGTCTGGGTGGGCAACTGCAACAGAACCGGCGCAATATTCTGCTGACCATCGGCCTGACCATTCCCGGTACGGCAGGGTTTTATGTCCTGCTGGTGAATATGCCGGGCTATGTGCATCGCCAGTTTGGCTTGCCGCTGGATCAGGCCTTTGCCATCCAGATGCTGGCCGTGGCCTGGATGACCATCCTGATTCCCTTTTCCGGGGCCTGGTCCGACCGGATAGGCCGACGCCCCTTGCTGTTATGGCCCTATTTCATTTTCTTGCTCATGGTCTATCCCGGCTTTGCCTGGCTGGCCGACGCGCCGAGCATGGGCCGGCTGCTGGTGGTGCAGCTATTGTTCTGCACGCTGCTGGGGCTGGCTTTCGGACCAGCACCAACAGCGGTATCTGAGCTGTTCCCGGTACGGGTGCGCTCTACCGGCGTTTCCATTGGCTACAATCTGGCCGTCATGATTTTCGGCGGTTTCGCCCCCTTCATCGTCACCTGGCTGGCCGGTAGCACGGGCTCGCCGATTGCGCCGGTTTACTATCTTTTGCTCTCTACCGCACTGGGCGTGATTGCCTGTTATTTTCTGCCTCGTGGCCGCCCGGCGACGACTGAAATCGTGCCGGCCTCGCTGGCCACTTCCAATGCTGCATCCGGGAAATCACTATGACTCAGCCTATTTCAGCTCTTGATCCCATCGTGGCGCTGGATGCGCTTCCCCTGTCGCAGGCGATCCACCAGCGGCAGCTGTCTTGTGTCGAAGTGATGCGCAGCTATCTGCAGCATATCGACCGGGTCAACCAGCAGGTGAATGCGCTGGTGTCGCTGCAGTATGAGGCCTCACTGCTGCAGCAGGCCGCGCAATGCGATACCGAGCTGGCTCGTGGAGAATCCCGTGGCTGGCTGCATGGCATGCCACAGGCGATCAAGGATCTCTCTGCCACGCGCGGCATCCCGACGACCATGGGCTCAAGCCTGTACCGCCAGCATCAGCCAGCCAGTGACGGCATCATGGTGGAGCGCATGCGGGAAGCGGGGGCCATCTTCATTGGTAAAAGCAATACCCCGGAATTCGGTGCCGGTTCGCATACCTATAACGCGGTCTTCGGCGCCACCGCCAATGCCTATCAGCCAGAGCTGTGTGCTGGTGGCAGCTCAGGCGGTGCCGCCGTAGCCCTGGCCCTGCGCATGCTACCGGTGGCCGATGGCAGCGACATGATGGGTTCGCTGCGTAATCCGGCGGCTTTCAATAATGTATTCGGCTTTCGCCCCAGCTGGGGAACAGTGCCGCTGGGGCCAAGCCCGGAGCTGTTCTTGCAGCAACTGGCGACCGAAGGGCCGATGGGGCGTACTGTGCCGGATATTTTGGCATTGCTGCGTACTCAGGCTGGTGCGGATGTCAGAGCGCCGCTGGCGCATGGTGCCATCGCCGGGCTGGAGCAGTCGCTGCAACAGGATGTCAGTGGCTGGCGGCTGGGCTGGTTGGGTGACTGGAATGGCTACTTGCCGATGGAGCAGGGGGTGTTGCAGCAGTGTGAGCAAGCCTTGCCCGACTTTGCCGCTCTGGGCTGCCAGCTTGAGGCTTGCACGGTGAATTTTGATCCGTCGCTGCTATGGGAAAGCTGGGAAGTCCATCGCCACTGGCTGATGGCGGGTAGTCTGCTGGCGGATTATCAAGACCCGCAGCGTCGCCAGCAGCTCAAACCCGAATTGCAATGGGAGATCGAGGGTGGTTTGCAACTGACCGCGCTGGATGTGTACCGCGCTTCGCGCATACGCAGTGACTGGTATCGTGCCGTATTGCAGTTGTTTGAGCAGTTTGATTTTCTGTTATTGCCCAGCGCCCAGGTTTATCCGTTTGCGCTGGAACAGCACTGGCCACGCATGGTGGGTGGCCGCGTCATGAGCAGCTACCACCGCTGGATGGAGGTGGTCATCGGGCCGACCATGGCCGGCTTGCCCGTGATGAACGTGCCGGTTGGCTTGGGCAGCAACGGCTTGCCGATGGGTGTGCAAATCATTGGTCGCCCACGGGCAGATATCGAAGTATTGCAACTGGCCCATGCTTACGATGGGCAACGGCGCTGGGTGCAGACCATCCTGCCTGAGCTGCTGCAGGCGACAGCCCGCTAGTCTGGGTGGAGGTCGGTCCATGAAAAAACCGCGAGGGGCAGACCCGCTCGCGGTTTGTTTTGCTTGCCAGCCGTTGGCGGCTTACTTCAGTGCGTGAATGGCCGGCAGATTGCGCCAGGCACCGCGTACGTCCATGCCGTAGCCAAAGACATAGCGGTCCGGTACATCCAGACCAACAAAGTCACAAGCGATCGGTTTTTCCTTGGAGATCAGCTTGTTGGCAAACACGCCGCTGTAGAATTCCTTGGCACCCATACCCATCACCTTGTCGCGGATGGCCGCCATGGTATGACCTTCGTCCAGGATGTCATCCAGCACCAGTACCACGCGATCGCGTACATCTTCCTTGGGGGCCTGTTTCCATACCAGTTCGCCGCCGTGGGTCTTGTCGCCATAGCGCGATACATGCACGTAGTCGAAATCCAGCGGGAAATTCAGGCGCGGCAGCAACTGGCCGGTAAACACCACGGCACCACCCATCACGGACAGGACCAGCGGATAGGTTTCACCCAGTTTTTCGGTGATTTCCACTGCCATGCGATCGACGGCAGTGCTCACCTCTTCTGCGGTGAACAGAATGTCCGAGCTATTGATCAGACCGCGAGCTTCGGCAATGTTGGGCATGTTGACTCCTTGAAAAAATACAAACGCCGCTCCGTCTACAGAGCGGCGTAATGGAAAATTAGCAGATCAGTTCCGCAGGTCTTGCAGATACTGAGAAAATTCCTTGGCCACTTCGTGGTGCTTCAAACCATAGCTGACGGTAGCTTTAAGATAGCCCAGTTTCGAGCCGCAATCGTAGCGGGTTCCCTTGAATGGCAAGGCCAGTACCGCCTCTTCTTTCAGCAGGGCGGCAATGCCGTCGGTCAGCTGGATTTCACCGCCCGCTCCGGGGGGGGTGTTCAGCAGCTTGTCGAAAATGCGCGGGGTGAGAATGTAACGCCCTACCACGGCCAGATTGGACGGTGCCACATCCGGGTGCGGCTTTTCCACGATGCTCAAGACCTGCTGCTGTCCCTGGGCATTACTGCCGGTTTCGACAATGCCGTAGGAACCGGTTTCCTCGCGGGCCACGGTTTCCACCCCCAGAATCGAGCTGTGCGTGGTATCGAACAGGCTGACCATCTGCTCCATCGCACCTGGCTCACCATCGATCAGGTCGTCGGCCAGGATGACGGCAAAAGGCTCATTGCCCACTACCGGGCGTGCGCACAGCACGGCATGGCCCAGGCCCAGTGCTTCGGTCTGGCGGATATAGATGCAGCTGACCGAGGGCGGGATGATGCCGCGCACGGTGTCCAGCAGCTTCTGCTTGTTCTTGTTTTCCAGCTCGGTTTCCAGCTCGTAGGCCTTGTCGAAGTGGTCTTCGATGGAGCGCTTGTTACGGCCGGTAATGAAAATCAGCTCGGTGATGCCGGCGGCAATGGCCTCTTCTACCGCGTACTGGATAAGGGGTTTGTCCACTACCGGCAGCATTTCTTTCGGGCTGGCCTTGGTGGCGGGCAAAAAACGCGTACCGAGACCGGCTACCGGGAATACCGCCTTGCTGATTTTCTTCATCGTCGTAGAAGTCTTCAATTGAAAATATTTCTGACTGGCGCGCATTCTATCCTGTCTTGCGCGCCGCACCAAACAACAACTCAATCCCGCGGCCATTGCCGCAGCGTTTTTGCCACGCTGGCGATCAGGGGCGGCCAGTCACCAGGGGTGGCCTGCCGCCAGATACGCATGCTGGCATACCAGGGTGAAGTTTCACCCTGGGCCATGAAGAAGGGGGCACTTTCCGCCCGCATCAATACCCATACCGGCTTGCCCAGTGCCCCCGCCAGATGGACGACCGAGGTGTCCACACTGATCACCAGATCCAGCTGACTGATGATGGCAGCGGTATCGGCAAAGTCGCCAATCTGTGGGGCAAATACCCGGTCTTGCAACGCGGCAGGCAGCTCGCCCAGTTGTAGCGAGACAAAGTCAGCGGTCATGTCGTCCAGCAGAGGCATAAAGTCAGTCAGCGGCACGGATTTGTTCTGCCGGCCATGGTCGGCAATGCCAACCCCCCAGCTGCCGGTTTCCCAGACAATGCCAATGCGTAGCCGGCCAGGCTGGCGTGGCGGTAGTCTGGCATCCCAGCTTGTAGCCAGTGCCGGATCGGCTTGCAAATAGGGCTGATCAGACAAGTTTGCCAATGTGACATCCAGTTGCAGCGGCAGCGACATCAGCGGCAGTTGCCAGTCATGCGGCGGAGGTGTGTCCTCCAGCGGCACCAGTTCGATATTGTGTAATTGGGCAAACAGCCGCAGGCAGGCATTCTGGCAGGCCAGGATTAGCCGGGCAGCGGGATGGCGGCGCTGCAGTTTGGGCAGGAAACGCACCATCTGCAGGGTGTCGCCCAAGCCTTGTTCGGCCCAGATCAGCAGGCTTTGCTGGCCCAGCGGCTGCCCTTGCCAGGCCTTTTCACGATAGCGCGGCTGCATGATGGTGCCCCAGCGTTGTTCGTACAGCGGCCAAGCTTCGCGGTAACGGCCCTGCAGCAGCAGGGCCACCGACAGGTTGAAGGCGAGGAAGGCATCGTCGGCCTGTAATGCCATGCCTTGCTGGTAGGCGCTGACCGCCTCGTCCAGTCGTAGCGCGCAGGTCAGCGCATTGCCCAGGTTGTTCAGCCGTCCCGCACTGGCACCCGCCAGTTGCAGTGCATTCTGGTGGCAGATAGCCGCATCGTCATAGCGCAGGGCATATTGCAGCACCACTCCCAGATTGCTCCAGGCATCGACATGCTCGGGTTCCGCCTGTAGCACTTCCAGCAGCAGGTTTTCTGCCAGCGCCAATTCGCCCAGCTCCTTGAGCAGCACGGCCAGATTGCATTTGATATTGCTGGAGGAAGGATTAAGCGCGGCGGCAGCCAGATAGTCTTCCAGTGCCAGCGGATATTGCTTCAGCCGCATCTGCGCCGTGCCACGGTTGAACAGGGCCTGCCAGTCCTGGGCATTGCGGCGCAGGCATTCGCTGAAGGCGGCGATGGCCTGCTGCTGGTCTCCGGCGGCTGCCAGACGGTTGCCCCGTTCGAAAGCGCTTTCGGTCATGCTCGTCCTTTCAACTGGCTGCCGCTTGCAGCATGGCTTGCAGGGCGGCTTCATCCAGCACGGCTACGGCCAGTTCCTGGGCCTTGGCCAGCTTGCTGCCGGCGTCGGCACCGGCCACGACAAAGTGGGTTTTTTTCGACACGCTGCCAGCCACTTTGCCACCGGCTGCTTCAATCAGTGCCTTGGCCTGATCCCGCGACAGTGTGGGCAGGGTGCCAGTCAGTACAAAGGTTTTGCCATCAAACAGCGGGTGGGTGTTCCCCGTGTCTTGTGGCAGGCTGTGCAGGATTTCTGTGCGCAAGTCAGCCAGCTGTTGCAAGGCGCTACGATTGGCCGCTTCGTCCAGCCAGTCGGCCAGCGCATTGATGACCTCGGCTGGCAGTTGCAGCAGCAATAGCTGGCGGCGCTCCATGCGGGCCAGTTGCTCCAGCCCGCTGATTTGTGTCGCCAGCTGCTGGCTGCGCACCTCGGTCAGGCGCGGAATGTTCAGTCGCGCCAGCAGGACTGCTGGCTCCAGCCGCTCGGCCAGCTTGGCTGAAGGCGCATGCTCGTCGGCCGGAGCGACATAGTGCAATAGCGCGTCCAGTGCTGCTTCGTTATTCTCTTCGGCAAAGAAGTCGGCCAGCGACTGGGCTACCACGCCGCCAATATCCGGCAGGGCGGCAAACAAGGCCGCTGGGGCACGACGGATCAGTGCCAGCGAGCCCAGCCAGTCGGCCAGGGTCTTGGCGGTGGATTCGCCGACATGGCGGATGCCCAGCGCAAACAGCAGGCGGGCCAGGGGTGGCTGGCGGCTGGCTGCGATGGCCTGCAACAGATTTTCTGCCCATTTGCTGGCGACCTTGCCGGCTTTGACGGTTTCCGGCGTCACGCCTTCATCTTCGTCGGCGCGGCGCTTCATCTCCAGCAAATCGTCCAGCGTCAGTTGATACAGATCGGCCACGCCGTGGACATAGCCATATTCCACCAGCTTGTCGATATAGCGTTCACCCAGGCCGTCGATGTCCATCATGCGCCGCCCGGCAAAGTGCTGGATGGCCTGGCTGCGCTGCGCCTTGCAGCTGAGTCCACCGGAGCAGCGGGCAATGGCTTCGCCTTCTTCGCGTACCACATGGCTGCCGCACACCGGGCAGTGGCTGGGCAGGCGATAGGGCGGATATTGTGCTTCCTCACCCTGGATGAACAAATCACCGCCAGCGGCCGGTCGCAACGGTCGGCGCTCCAGCACCACGGAGACCACTTCCGGAATCACATCGCCGGCGCGACGCACGATCACCGTGTCGCCGACGCGTACATCCTTGCGCAGCACTTCGTCTTCATTGTGCAAGGTGGCATTGGTGACGGTAACACCGCCAACGAATACCGGCTGCAAGCGGGCCACCGGGGTAATGGCACCGGTGCGGCCCACTTGTGCTTCGATGGCTTCTACCAGCGTCAGTGCCTCTTCGGCGGGGAATTTGTGGGCGATGGCCCAGCGCGGTGCGCGCGAGACGAAGCCCAGTTCTTCTTGTTGGGCACGACTGTTCACCTTGTACACCACGCCGTCAATTTCAAAGGGCAGGGTGGCGCGTCGTTGCAGCACGTTTTCGTAATAGGCCGCCAGACCATCCGCGCCGCTGACGACCGGGCGCAGGCTGGCTTCGACGACTGGAAAACCCAGTTGCTGCAGCCAGTCCATTTCACCAGCATGGCTGAGTGGCCAGTCGGCACCTTCCACTTGGGCGATGGCATAGGCGTAAAAAGACAGCCGCCGTTGCGCGGTAATGCGCGAATCCAGCTGGCGCAGGCTGCCGGCGGCGGCATTGCGCGGGTTGGCGAAGGGCTTGTCACCGCGTTGCTGCTGTTCGGCATTCAGGCGTTCGAAGTCGCGCTTGAGCATCAGCACTTCGCCACGCACCTCCAGCAGCGCGGGTGGCTGCTCCCGCTCCAGCTTGAGTGGAATGGCGTGGATGGTGCGAATATTTTCGGTGACGTTCTCGCCGGTGATGCCATCGCCACGGGTGGCGGCCTGTACCAGTACGCCTGCACGATAAAGCAGGCTGATGGCCAGGCCATCAAATTTGGGCTCGGTGGCGTAGCGGATCGGGGATTCGGCCAGTTCGCGCCGGATGCGTTCGTCAAATTGCACTAGTTCGGCGTGGCGCTGGGCAAAGTCGTCCCGTTGCATGTCGGAAAAAGCATTGCCCAGCGACAGCATGGGCACACTGTGGGTGATCTGGCTGAATTCCGGCAGCGGTGTGCCGCCTACCCGCAGGGTGGGGGAATCAGCTGTTTTCAGTTCTGGATGAGCATTTTCCAGCGTTTGCAGTTCACGGAACAGCCGGTCGTACTCGGCATCCGGCACGCTGGGGGCATCCAGCACATAGTATTCATGGCCATAGCGGGTCAGCTGCTGGCGCAGGGCATGGGCGCGGGCGGCGAGGTCGTTGGTGGTCATCGGATAGTCTCAAAACGGAAAAAGGCCGGCATGTGCCGGCCTGCGCGCTGTGGATTCAGGCGAACAGCCTGAGTGCGGCGACACTGCCTGGTGCAATGCCGCGATCGTCCATGCTGCTGTAAATATGCACCAGTTGGTCGCGGATACGCGACAGTCCGACATCGGACAAGACGCGGCGGTTGTCATCCACCAGTTGCGCGTCGAATTCGGCGGCCAGCTGTTTGGCAAACAGCACGGCGCGGTCGAATACTTCCACACCACCGGCCACGCGCGGCACATCAAACAGCAGCGTCAGCGCCGGGAAGGACTTGTCCAGCAGGGTGTGGAAGGTAAACGGCATCTGGTCGGCTGCCATCAGCGAATACAAGGTGTTGCCAGAGTCGGCCAGGTAATGGAAGGCACCGTCCGGCTCCAGCTGCAGGCCACCGGCCTCGACAAAGCTGCGCAGGCGGGTGCCTTCCACGGCTTCGCGCGGGACGACATTGATGCCGATCAGCACGTCGACATCGGCGCAAAAGCGATCCAGTTCGCGTGCGGCCACCAGTTTTTGCTGGCGTTGCGGAAAGCTGACTGCGGCATCGTGTTCTTCGGCGAAGCGCGATACCTGCTGGCAGAAGCCAGCCAGTTCCGGTTCGGTAACCGAGCCGCTGCGATCCACCATCTGCATGCCGATGTTGATTTGCTTGTAGCGGGTGCCGGGCACGGCTTCGGCCGGTTTCCACAAGCCTTTTTCGGTGCGGCCGATGATGTGGGTGCGCTTGCCGACATTGAAGCGCGGCATGGCTGCCAGCTCGTGCGGTTCGTGGAAAACGACCTCGGCGATGAAATCAAGCGAGGGGTCGAGCAGGGCGGCGACCAGCGCCTGATGATCGGCCGATTCAAACTGGCCGGACTCGTCGTCTTCGCGTTGCGGCATCGGCTCCGGTATCGGTGCCGGGCGTTCTACCGCTGGCGGCAGGGTGAGGGAAGTGTCTTCCGGGATTTCCGGTTCGAACGGTTCGTCGTCGTAACCGGCCGGCAAGTGGGCGCTGTCGACCAGCACCGGTTCCATGCGGTCGGCACGTACGCCATCCCGGACATTGTTTTTCGGGACGTTCAGCAGGACGTCGTCATGAGGGCGCGCGAAAGCCTGGCTGGTTTTCTTGCGAAAGCGCCACTCCTGAAAAACATTGAATCCGAACACCAGGGCGATGACTGCAACGCCCAATATCAGTACACCAATCTGCAATTCGCTCATTAGGCCGTCCGCGTTAAGGCGAATAATTTGCCAATAGTATAACGAAAGCGGGCTGTTGCAGGCTATGGCCGGCACAAACTAGCTGCTTTTGGGCGCATTAACCGCCAGTCATCGACATGATACGGATGAGTTTGCCCGGATTTTCGCGAAATTCGTGCCGTTCCGGCTTCAGCTCGATGGCCTGGCGGATGGCAGCGCGCAAGCCTTCATCGCTGATGCCGGCGCGCAGTAATGGCCGCAATTCGAAACTTTCCTCCTGCCCCAGGCACATATACAGCGTGCCGTCGACCGACAGGCGGACGCGGTTGCAAGTGGCACAGAAATGCTGGGAAATCGGAGTGATCACTCCCAGCGTGAATGCCCCATCGACGCTGCGCCAGTAACGTGCCGGACCACCGCCCATTTCACTGTTCTGTGGAAACAGACCAAAACGCAGGCGCAATTGTTCCAGTACCGGCTGCAAATCGAGATAGGCGGTATTGCGGCCGCTGTCGCCCATCGGCATGGCTTCGATCAGTCGCAGCACAAAACCGTTGGCGATGCAGAAACCGACCATGGCTTCGATGTCCGCCTCGTTGACATCCTTCATGGCCACCATATTGATCTTGATGGGTGACAGGCCGGCGGCGCGGGCTGCCTCCAGGCCGGCCATGACTTGCGGCAGGCTGTCGCGGCCGGTGATGGTGTTGACGCATTCGCGCCGTAGCGAATCCAGGCTGACATTGACACGCTTGACACCGGCGCGGTACAGCGCGTCGGCATGACGCGCCAGCTGGGTGGCGTTGGTGGTGAGCGACAGGTCTTGCAGGCCGGGCAGGGCTGCCAGCCGGCCCGCCAGTTGCGGCAGGTTGCGCCGCAGCAAAGGTTCGCCGCCTGTCAGTCTGACCCGGCGCGTACCCAGGCTGGCAAAGGCCGCCACCACGCGTTCGATTTCGTCGAAGGTGAGCCAGTTTTCCGGTTCTTCGAAGTCCTTGAAGCCTTTGGGAATGCAGTAGCTGCAGCGCAGGTCGCAACGATCCGTTACCGACAGGCGGAGATATTCAATGCTGCGTCCGAAGCGGTCCTGCAGGATATTCATGATGGTGCGACCAGGTTAAGTCACCACGGGGCTGCCGTGATGGTTGATATTGAGCAGAATAGCGCCAAACCTTGCTGGGTAAAAGGCGTTAGGAATTATTGTCGTTTGTCGTGGTCCACTGCTCTTTGTCCTGATTTGTCGGCATTCTGCTACGGTTATGTCTGTGAAAGACGTGGATTTTTCTTAACATTGATTGCAAATTAGTTCTAGTATGAACTATACTGATTCGAACAAAAGGTTGATGACGCTATGAGTCATGCAAAAAAGGAGCCGTCTCTGTCGCTTATCCGGGAACTCGCGCGGACATTCCAGGCGTTTGAACAATTGTCGGCTTTTCATATCCGCCAGATGGATCTCACGCCGCCACAATTTGATGTGGTGGCGACACTGGGCAATACGCCGGGCATGAGCTGCAAGGAACTGTCGGAAAAAACGCTGATCACCAAGGGAACGCTGACCGGGGTGATCGACCGCCTGATTGAAAAAGGCGTCGTCAGTCGCTGCGCGCAGGAACAGGATCGCCGCAGCGTCATGGTGGCATTGACCCCGCAAGGCGAGGCTTTGTTCCAGCACGTGTTTCCGGCGCACATCGCCTATATGAAAACCGCCTTCGACCTGCTGGAACCGGCGGACATGGACGAATTGTGCCGTCGGCTGGCTCAGCTGCGTTCTGCATTTAACCAGGTACTGGAGCAAAAAAAACATGAAATCGAGTGAGCGTTATTCCTCACCGGCCATCGCATTGCACTGGCTGATTGCCGGGCTGATTGTCGTTACCTTTATTGTTGGCCTGCTGGTATCCGACATGCCATTGTCGCCAGCCAAATTCAAATACATCGCCTGGCATAAGTGGGCAGGCATCACCATTCTGGCGCTGGTCGCCGTGCGCTTGCTGGTGCGTCTGCTGAAGCGCCCGCCAGCCTTGCCGGCACACATGAATGGTCTGGAGCGTCTGCTGGCACATGGTGGCCACCTGGCACTGTACCTGTTGATGTTCGCTGTGCCGCTGACTGGCTGGCTGATGAGTTCAGCCTATGGTTTCCCGGTGGTGCTGTTCAAACTGGTGCAACTGCCTGATCTGATCGCCCAAAACGAACAGTTGGCGGCCACCCTGAAGACTGTGCATGAAACCCTGAACTGGATCATGGCCGCCTGTGTGGCAGGCCATGTGCTGGCCGCCATCAAGCACCATGTCATCGACAAGGACGGCATGCTGTATCGCATGAGCCTGCACAGCCCGCGTCAATAAACCCTTACCTGAAGTGAGAACGAGCATGAAACAACTGAGACTGATTCCTGCTGCATTGCTGCTGGTCGCCCCGCTGTTGCAGGCCGCGCCGCTGGACACAGGCAAGAGCCAGATCAACTTCAGCATGAAGCAGCTGAATGTGCCGGTGACCGGCAGCTTCAAGAAATTCAGCGGCACCGTGGTGCTGGACCTGAAGAAACCAGAAACCGGCAAGGCCGACATCAGCATCGACACCGCCAGCATCAGCCTGCCGACCGCCGAAGCAGTGGGCGAGGCCAAGAAGGCAGACTGGTTCAATGTGGCTAAATTCCCGTCGGCCCGCTTTGTCAGCAGCAGCATCAAGAACCTGGGTGGTGGCAAATTGCAGGTGGCTGGCAAGCTGACCATCAAGGGCAATACCCGTGATGTAACGGCTCCCTTCGTGGCCCGTCAGGAAGGTGCCTTGACCGTGGTGGAAGGCGTGCTGCCGGTATCGCGGCTGGCTTACAAGATTGGTGAGGGCGACTGGGCCGATACCGGCACCGTGGCCGATGAAGTACAGATCAAGTTCAAAGTGGCCATTCCGGCCGGCAAATAACACTCAGGAGAGTTAAGTCATGATGAAGAAAGCCTTGTTCGCTGTTGCGTTTTCGGCCTTTGCTGGTGCCGCCCTGGCTGCCCCGGTGAGCTATAGCGTGGACCCGACACACACCGTGGCCCAGTACGAAGTGCGTCACCTTGGTTTCTCGGTACAAACCGGTGTATTCACCAAGACCGCCGGTAATGTGGTGCTGGATACCGAGGCCAAGAAGGGTGCCGTAGACATCACCATCGATACCAACTCGCTGCAAACTTACCTGGCTGCGCGTGATACCCACCTGAAGAGCAAGGATTTCTTCAATGTGGCCCAGTTCCCCACCATCACCTTCAAGTCGACCGATCTGAAGTTTGCTGGTGACAAGCTGGCTGCTGTTAACGGCAACCTGACCATTCTGGGCGTGACCAAGCCGGTTACCCTGACCGTGACCAACTTCGGTGGCGGCAAGAACCCGATGAGCGGCCAGGAAACCTACGGTGCCAACGCCGAAACCACCATCAAGCGCAGCGATTTCGGCATGAAGACTTTCCTGCCGGCGATTGCCGACGATGTCACCCTGAAAGTGAGCATCGAAGCCGTCAAGGCACAGTAATCCCGCTATTGCTGTAGCAAGACCAAAGCCCGCAGATGCGGGCTTTTTTCATGGAATGGCGGGGTGCTCAGTGCGACTGCAGGCTGAAGCTGATTGGCACCAGAATGCGCGATGCGATGGCCGTGCCATCCTGGCGGGCCGGTACAAAGCGCCAGTCGGCCACCGCGGCGCGGGCCGCTTCGTCCAGCCGGCGCGAGTGGCTGCCGTCGACGATGTCGATCTGGCCGGCGCGGCCTTCGGGTGTGACCAGCACCCGCAGCACGACACGGCCTTGTTCGCCCAGTTCACGCGAACGCTCCGGATAGGGCGGCTCGGGGTTATGCAGATAGGCCGTGCGGTATAGCGCGGGATGATTCTCTGCACCGCTGGTCGCCGGCATAGTGACGGCTTTGCCTGGGGGGCTTGCGGCCAGCTTGTCGTTGGCAGGGCTGCTGGCCGGAGTGGCCGGTGCCGGGCTGGCTATAGCCTGCTGTGGTTTGCTGTCCGCCGGCAGGCGTGGGCCGGGTGTCGGTGTGGGCGGGGTGGTGAGCAGGGGCGGTGTGGAGGCTTGCACATGCTTTGTTGGCGGGCTGACGGTGTGCGGCGTCTGCGGCATCCGCGCCGGCATTGTTTGTAACTGTAATTGCAGGCCGGTTTGTGCCGGGGCCGCTGCGGGCGCTGCCGGCCAGAACGCGTGGCCGTAGCCCAGCAGCCCGGCATGCAGCAAGAGCGACAGCAGCAAGGCCGTGGACAGGGACAATGACAGGTGCGGCAGTCGCGGCATGTAGTGACTCAGCAGCGCATGTTGGCCGACGGGCGTGCGTATTGCCACCAGGCGACTGCCATCGACAGCAGATAAAAAACCAGGAACAGCATGAAGGCGGGCACGAAGCTGGCGAACCAGTCCAGTGCGCTGCCGAAGGCCTTGGGGATGAAGAAGCCGCCCAGCGTGGCCGAGACCGAGCTGATGCTCATGGCGGCCACGCCGCGCCGTCCGCCTCGGGCATAGGCGTCGGCAATGCTCTCGCCGCTGCTCTTGGCCTGCCGGCCGGCCTCGATCAGAAATACCTTGGGTGACAGCTGGTAGGACGAGCCATTGCCCACTCCAGCGGCAAAGAACATCAGCAAAAAGGCACACAAGAACAGGATGAAGCTGCCGCCGTCGAGCTCACCGGGCAGGCTGGCCAGAATGAGCAGGGTGCCGATGACCATCAGTGCATTGCACACCAGCGTGGTGATGCCGCCACCGATGCGGTCACCGCACCAGCCGCCTATAGGCCGGGCCAGCGCGCAGATCATCGGCCCCATGAACAGATAGGGTGTGGCATTGACCAGTGGGAACAGCGCGTGCGCCAGCAGCGGAAAGGCCGCGGAAAAACCGATGAAGGTGCCGTAACTGCTCAGATACAAAAGGCAGATATACCAGGTGTGGCGCTCTTTCATCATCAGCCACTGGTCGTGCAGGGTCAGCCGCAGCTTGGGCAGGTCGTGTGCATACAGCAGGCAGAGGGTGGCAATCAGCAGGATGGGGATGATCCAGATATAGCCGGCGTTCTGCAGCCAGATGGGATGCACCTGCGCACCACGGCCCCAGATTTGCGGCTCGCCGGCCAGGCTGCCAAACAGCGGGACGGCAATGGCCAAGGGCACCACGATCTGCACCACCGACACGCCCAGATTGCCCATGCCGGCATTCAGGCCCATGGCAAAGCCCTTGGCCGACTTGGGAAAGAAAAAGCTGGTGTTGGACAAGTGTGATGACGACGCGGCGCCGCCAATGCCGCAGCAGGCGGCCACCAGCAACAGCAAGGGGAAGGGCGCGCTGATGTCCTGCACCAGCCAGCCCACGCCCAGCGCGGGAATCAGCAGGAACAGCGTGGAAATGCCCAGCCAGGTGCCACCGCCCACCCAGCTCCAGATGCAGGCGTAAAACAGCCGCATGATGGCCCCCACCAGTGGTGGAATGGACACCAGCAGAAATTGTTGCTGGCCAGTCATGGCAAAGCCGACTGCCGGCAAATTGCTGACCACGATGCTCCACATCATCCATACATTGAAATTCAGATGCAGGGCGAGGGTGGAGAGCAGGAGATTGCGATTGGCAATCCTGCGGCCGCGGGTTAGCCAGAAAATGATGTTTTCCGGCTCCCAGCGCTTGATGCTTACCGTCATGCCCGAGGTCTCGAAGAAGTCAAAATGTGCGTCATGGCAACGCAAGTCGCGCAGTATGAGCGCCACCTGTCGAGCATAGATTGCGATGTATCAACTGCGCCATGTTGAAACTTGCGTAGATGCGTCATGCAATTTCGCGCATCTTCAGTGCCTCGACAATATCCACCGCCACGATGCGGCTGACGCCCTGTTCCTGCATGGTGACGCCCACCAGCTGCTCGGCCATTTCCATGGTGAGACGGTTGTGCGAGATATACAGGAATTGGGTGCGTTCGGACATTTGCTTGACCAGATCACAGAAGCGGCTGGTGTTGGCATCGTCCAGCGGCGCATCGACTTCGTCGAGCAGACAGAACGGAGCCGGGTTGAGCGAGAACAGTGAAAACACCAGGCTCATCGCCGTCAGCGCCTTTTCGCCACCGGACAGCAGGTGGATGGTGCTGTTTTTCTTGCCCGGCGGCTGGGCGATGATCTGCATGCCGGAATCCAGCAAGTCTTCACCGGTGAGCACCAGCTCGGCACGGCCACCGCCAAACAGGGTGGGGAAAAACTCACGCATCTTGCCATTGACTGCTTCATAGGTGCTTTGCAGCATCTGGCGTGTTTCACCGTCTATCTTCTGGATGGCTTCTTCCAGCGTGGCCATGGCCTGGTTCAGGTCTTCGGCCTGGCTGCCCAGATACTCGCCGCGTTTGCGGGCTTCTTCCAGTTCTTCCAGTGCGGCCAGATTGACCGCCCCCAGCCCTTCCAGGGCGCGGGCCAGGCGGGCGATTTCTGCGGCCAGTGAATTGGGCTTGATGGCATCGGTGAGGTCGGCCAGCAGCGCGGCCTCGTCGGCCTGGGCTTCTTTCAGCTCCTCGGCGAAACGTTCCATGGCCAGGCGGGCTTCCTGGTGCTTGAGCAGCCAGTCGGAACGGCCTTCGCGCAGTGCCGGCAGGGCGGCGTTGACCTCGTGCTGGCGCTGGGTCAGCTGGCGCAGCTGCTCGGTCATGCCGTTCAGGCGGTCACGGGTGTGCGCCAGTGCTGCTTCGTGCTGTTCGCGCAGTTCCAGCGCTTGTTGCATGGCCTCTTCCGGCACGGTGTCGTCGACGGTCTCGGCTTCTTCGGCCAGGGCTTCCAGCCGCTCGGCCAATTGCTGGTCGCGCTCGTCCAGTTCGCTGGCGCGGCGCGCCAGTTCGCCGGCTTTCTGCTCGGCGGTGTTGAGTTCCAGGCGGATTTCATGCAGTTGCCGTTCGGCATCGCGGGTTTTGTTGCGGGCCAGTTGCAGGCCGGTTTCGGCATTCAGCCGGTCCAGCCGCACTTCTTCCAACTGCACGGTCAGCTCTTCCAGTGTCATGGCCGACTCTTCACTCAGCAGTTCGCCTTCTTCGATTTCCAGCGCAGCCTGCTGTTGCTCCTGGCGGATGCGCAAGCGCTCGGCCTCGATAAAGGACAAGCGTGCAGCCCCCTGGCGGGCCGCCTGATCCAGCTTGACGTGCTCCAGCGTCACCGCATTGAGCTCGGCTTCCAGCCGGGTGAGCGAACCTTTTTGCGCCCTGACTGCTTCGGCCAGCATGCCGTTCATGCTTTGCAGCGATTCACGGCGCTTTTGCAGTTTGTCGATGTCCGGTGCCAATTGCTGCTGGCGGCTATGGGCGGCTTCCAGTTGCTGCTTGCGCACCATCACGCCGGCGCCGCTGGCCTCGCTGTGAAAGCTGACACTGCTGGCACTGACCCGGTGGCCCTGTGGAGTCAGCAGGCATTGGCCGGCCAGCAGCTGGGCGCGGCGGGCGATGGCCTGGGCCAGGTCATCGGCCAGATACACGCCATCCAGCCAGTCGGCCAGCGCGGCGGTAAATGGCGCGCTGGCGCTGATCTTGTCCAGCAGGCGCGGCCAGGGCTGGGCGGCCGTGGCCGCTGGCTGTTGGCCATCCACCACGGTCAGCGCTGCCGGTGGCTGCTCGGCGCAATGGGCGGCACGGGCGGTGAGTCGCTCGCCCAGTACCGCTTCCAGCGCGCCCTGCCAGAGCGGGTCGATCTGCACTGATTGCCAGAGCTGCGGGCTGTGGCTCAGGCCTTGTTGTTCCAGCCAGTCGGCCAGTTTTTCACCGGCGGCCTCGCGTTCCAGTACAGCAGTCAGCGCGGCCACTTCGGCTTCGGCCCGCGCCAGTTCGGCACGCTGGCTGGCCAGTTGCTCGTCCAGCTTTTCCCGCTCGGAGGCGAGGTCGGCCAGTTTGGCTTCGTCGGCCACCACCCGTGCGCGCACCGCGTCCTGTGCCGAGCGCGCCCGTTCCACTTCGGCTTGCGCCGCCGCTTGCTGGACGTGGTCGGGGAGGTTGAGTTCGGTCAGCTCGCGCTGCAACGATTGTTCGCGGCCGGCTAGCTGTTCCAGTGCGCGACGCTGGTGCTCGGCCTTTTGCCGCGCCAGGTCGCGTTCGCGGGTGAGGTTGGCCTGCTGTGCCAGCAGCTGTGCCTGCAACTGGTCGCGGGCACGGAATTCGGCCTCGGCCATCGGCAGCAGGTCGGCACCGTCTTCCAGCGCCATCTGCGCCTCTTCCAAACGCATCTGGGCTTCTTCGCGCCGTGGCAGCCAGTCGTCCAGTTCCATGCCGGCCTGACGGCGGCTTTCGGCCAGTTGTTGGCGTTCGCTGCGGGCGGCGGCCAGTTCGCGCTCGACCCGTACCTGGTTTTGCTGGCGATGGCGTTGCTGTTCTTCCAGCCTTGCCAGTGCCGCATTGGCTTCAAACAGCCGCTGTTGTGCTTCATGTACCGCATCGCTCACCGCGTAGTGGCTTTCGCGCACGGTTTCCAGTTCGCTATCCAGATGGGTGAGCGCCGCTTCCATGGCGGCTTCTTCGGTTTCGATGCGCGACAGCTCAGCACGCGCGTGGGCTTCGTTGCGGCTTGCCTCTTCGCGGCGGGCCAGCGCCAGCAGGTTTTGCTTGTGGGTGAGGGTGCCGCGCAGGTCGTGGTACTGGGCGGCCACTTCGGCCTGTTCGCTCAGCCGTTCCACCTGGCGCTCCAGCTCCTGGCGCAGGTCTTCGATGCGCTCCAGATTGGCACGGGTGTCGGCGATGCGGTGTTCGGTTTCGCGGCGGCGTTCCTTGTATTTGGAGACGCCGGCGGCTTCTTCCAGATAGGCGCGCAGCTCTTCCGGGCGGGCTTCGATGATGCGCGAGATCATGCCCTGTTCGATGACTGCATAGCCACGTGCGCCCACGCCGGTGCCGAGGAACAGATCGGTGATGTCGCGGCGGCGCACTTGCTGGTTGTTGATGTAGTAGCTGGACTCGCCCTGGCGGGTCAGTACCCGCTTGATGGCCACTTCGGTGTACTGCCCCCACGGGCCGGTGAGCTGGCCGTCGGCATTGTCGAACACCAGTTCCACCGAGGCGCGGCTGACCGGCTTGCGAGTGGAGGAGCCATTGAAGATCACGTCCTGCATCGACTCGCCGCGCAGCTGCTTGGCGCTGGATTCGCCCAGCACCCAGCGTACCGCGTCAATCACATTGGATTTGCCGCAGCCATTGGGGCCGATTACCGCCACCAGCTGGCCGGGGACCGGAATGCTGGTGGGATCGACAAATGACTTGAAGCCGGAGAGTTTGACGTGGGTCAGGCGCAAGGCGTCCTCGCAGGATGAATGAAGCAACGGCGGCATTTTATCAGGGTGGCGGCATTTGGTCGGATTTGCTGCAGATCAAGCGTCAAACTGCGCCAAGAGTTGTCAGCGCTGTTGTCAACTTTGTTGTGCCATAATGCCCGCATGGAACCGTTATCGCTGACCGATCACTTTCTGATTGCCATGCCCAATATGGCTGATCCCCTGTTTGCCCGCTCGCTCATTTACCTGTGCGAGCACGGCGAACACGGTGCCATGGGCCTGATCATCAACAAGCCATCCGGCATCGCCATGGTGCAGTTGTTCGAGCAGATCGACCTGCCGCTGGAAAACGATCCGCTGCGTGGCGAGTCGGTGTACTTCGGTGGGCCGGTCCAGCCAGACCGTGGCTTTGTGCTGCATGCGCCAGCCGGGCATTGGCAGTCCAGCCTGCAGGTCAAGGACGGCATGGCGCTGACCACGTCCAAGGATGTGCTGATTGCCGTTTCCGAGGGCCGTGCCCCGGAGCGCATGCTGATTACCCTGGGCTATGCCGGCTGGACCGCCGGGCAGCTGGAGCAGGAAATCCGCGACAACAGCTGGCTGACCGTCAAGGCCGAGCCTTCCATCCTGTTTGATCTGGCGGCAGAGCTGCGCTACGACGCCGCCATGTCCTTGCTGGGATTTGATCCCTCCTTGCTGTCGGGAGATATCGGGCATGCTTGAGGGAACGGTACTGGCTTTTGATTTTGGCGAACGGCGCATCGGCGTGGCCATGGGTGAAACCATGCTGGGCATTGCCCATCCGCTGCTGACCATCGATACCGAAATCACCGACGCCCGCTTTGCTGCCATCGGCAAGCTGATCGACGAATGGCGACCGGCGCAACTGGTGGTGGGCCTGCCCATGCACCAGGACGATACCGAACACCAGATGACCCAGCTGGCACGCCGTTTTGCCAACCGTCTCAAGGGCCGCTTCGGCCTGCCGGTGTGGCTGGTGGACGAGCGGCTGACTTCGGTAATTGCCGAATCCATGCTGGAAGAGGCCGGCGTGCGTGGCCGCAAACAGAAACCGGCGCTGGACCAGGTGGCAGCCCAGGCCATTCTGGCCACCTGGTTCGAAAGCCCCGGCATCGCCGTCTGAATCATCCATCATCATGCATCTATCGCCCCGTTTGCAGACATCCATCCTGATGCTGGCCTTCCTGCTCAGCCTGTCAGGGCTGGTATACCTGCTGCTGGACCCGGCACGCAGTGCCAGTCAGTGGCAGCCGGCCCCCGGCCATGTCGAATCCAGCCGTATTCTGGTCAATAGCCCGCCCGAGCATCCCGACCAGATCCACTGGGAGCCTTATGTGCAGTACCTGTACACGGTAAACGGCGAGCTCTACCACGGTGATCAGCTATACGCCGTGGCTGCCGGCCTGCCGGGCGATCACAGCAGTGCCGAAGACATCACCCGTCGCTTTCCTGCCGGCAAGGCCGTGGTGGTGTATTACAACCCGCACGAGCCGACGCGCGCGGTGCTGATCCGCGCCGGCGACAGCAGCATCGGCAGCGGGCAGTTCATTCTGGCGGCGCTCAGCACCCTGTTTGGCTGGGCCTTGCTCGACCGTCTGCTGCAACGCTGGCGGCTGGGGCGCGGCAAGCGGGCGGCAGCGCATGGTTGAAAAGCTGCTGCAAAGCCTGATGCTGCTGGCCGGACTGGCCGCTTTCGGCTATCTATGGTGGCTGGGGGCCAAGGGCGATGCGTCGAGTAGCTGGCCCAGTGCGGTCGGCATCGTGCAGCAAAGCCAGCTGGAACAGCGCCAGGTCAATGCCGGTGGCGATCGCGACAATACCTGGGAATACTTTCCCCACATCAGCTACCACTACCAGGTGCAGGGGCAGGACTATCAATCCACTAACCGGCGCTTTCCCAACCCCGGTTACAGCCGCAGCCAGCAGGAAGTGGCTGCCATCCTGGCGCGCTATCCCGCCGGCGCGCAGGTAAGGGTGTATTACAACCCGGCCAATCCGGCCGAAGCCTGCCTGGAAACCGGTCAGCACTGGACCGCCTGGGTGGGCAAGGCGATTGCGCTGCTGATGGCCGTAGTGGCTGCCTGGCTGCTGTGGCGCGGGCAAGACTGAAGCGTCAGCAGGGAGGCCGGACATCCGGCGGCCCTTGTCAGCAGGTTTTTCCATGCCAATCGACTGCCGTACCGGATAAAGCAATTTATCCCCCCGCCCGATTAAGCCATAATGCCAGCAAAACCAAGCCGCATGGCACTTGCATCCACGCCATGCCATAACAAGGGGACCGACTATGTTGGCCATTATCGGAGGCAGCGGTCTAGCCAAGCTGCCGGTTCTGGAAGTAACCCATCGCCAGGTAGTGAGAACACCGTACGGTGATCCATCCTGCGCGCTGACTTTTGGCCGCATCGGTGAGCAAAACGTGGTGTTCATCGCCCGCCACGGCCACGGCCACTCGCTGGCACCGCATGAAATCAATTACCGCGCCAATATCTGGGCGCTGCACAACCAGGGCGTGAAAGGCATTCTGTCCATCGGCTCGGTCGGCGGCATTCGCGCCGACATGGGACCGGGCACGCTGGTGGTGCCGGACAACATCATCGATTACAGCTGGGGCCGCAAGCACACCTTTTTTGATGGCCCGGAGCGGCCGGTGGTGCATGTGGATTTCAGCAATCCCTACGACGACGGCCTGCGCAGCAAGTTGATCGAGGCGGTCAAGGCCAGCGGCAAACCAGCCGTCAACCAGGGTATCTACGCCTGCACCCAGGGCCCACGACTGGAAACCGCAGCAGAAATCCTCAGGCTGGAGCGCGATGGTGCCGATATAGTCGGCATGACCGGCATGCCCGAAGCCTGCCTGGCCCGCGAATTGAACCTGCCCTATGCCCACCTGTGCCTGGTCGTGAACTGGGCCGCCGGCAAGGGTGGCAGCGCCACGGTGAATTTCGATCCCGCGACGGCCGAAGCCGGCATCAGCGATGTCACCGCAGTGCTGCTGGCGATGCTGTCTTGAGCGCAGCCCCGGCTATCAGGTCAGAGCGGTTTGCCGTAGCCACGGCAACCATGGATGGATTGAAAGGTAAATAATGAGTGAGTTTGCAGGGCAACTGGCCTTGGCGCGGTATTTTGATCCGGCCAGTGGCGCAGCGACTGAAACGGAAGTTCTCGTACTGGAGCAGGCTGATCGACAATGCCTTGTCATGCGACTGCCATTGCCGCTGGTCGACTTGCTGGCCAGTCTGTCCTCGGGCAATGCGCCTGCGGTGGCGGAAATATTTCATCTGGATTCATCGCAGCTGCATGGCTTGCATGCCGCTACGCCGAGTGAGCTGGAGCAAGTGCATCGCTGGGCAGCGCGCTACTGGGTGGCGCGGCATGGCGCCAGCAAGTTCGACCAGACTCCGCCTTTTGTCCCTGGACAAACTACCGTTCCCCCATCCGGCAAGGTGATTGGCACGCCCGAGCTGCTGGCCATGACCGATGCCGTGATGGATGGCTGGCTGACCACCGGCCGCTTCAATACCCGCTTTGAGCAGGCGCTGGGGCAGTTTGTCGGTGTGCCGCATGTGCTCACCACCTCGTCTGGCTCTTCGGCCAATCTGCTGGCCTTCATGGCCCTGACCTCGCCACGGCTGGGTGAGCGCGCCATCCGTCCGGGTGACGAGGTCATTACCGTGGCCGCTGGTTTTCCCACCACGGTCAATCCGGCCATCCAGTTTGGTGCCATCCCGGTTTTCGTCGATATCCAGCTGCCTACCTACAATATCGATGTCAGCCGCATCGAGGCCGCCATTTCGCCCAAAACCCGCGCCATCATGCTGGCCCATACCCTGGGTAACCCGTTTGATGTCGCGGCGGTGAAGGCGCTGGCTGACAAGCATGGCCTGTGGCTGGTGGAAGACTGCTGCGATGCCCTGGGTGCGCGCTTTAACGGCCAGCATGTCGGTACTTTTGGCGACCTGGCCACCGTCAGCTTTTATCCGGCCCACCACATCACCATGGGCGAGGGCGGTGCGGTGTTTGGCCGCTCTGCCGAGCTGATGGCCATTGTCGAATCCTTCCGCGACTGGGGCCGTGACTGTTACTGCAAAACCGGCTGTGACAATACCTGTGGCAAGCGGTTTGGCTGGCAGTTTGGTGAGCTTCCCTTCGGCTACGACCACAAATACGTGTACACCCATGTCGGTTACAACCTGAAAATCACCGATATGCAGGCGGCCTGTGCCCTGGCCCAAATGGACCGTCTGCCCGGTTTCATTACTACACGCCAACAGCATTTCGACTACCTGAGCCAGGCGCTGCAACCACTGGCCGATCGCCTGCTCCTGCCACAAGCCACGCCAGGCAGTGAGCCTTCCTGGTTCGGCTTCCCGCTGACCTTGCGTCCCGAAGCGGGTGTGGCGCGGGTGGACCTGCTGGCCTATCTGGATAGCCAGAAGATTGGCAGCCGCCTGCTGTTTGGTGGCAACTTGCTGCGCCAGCCCTATATGAAAGGCGTGCCGCATCGCGTCAGCGGTGGTCTGGAGCAAACCGATACCGTCATGCACGATACCTTCTGGATCGGACTGTATCCTGGGCTGACCACGGCGGCGCTGGACTGGACGGTTCAGCAGTTGCGCAGCTATCTGGGTGTATTTGACTAGGCCGGGCCAGAACTCAACCGTTTCCGTTTCGAGGAAGACTGCATGACGACTCCACGTGTCACCATCGGGATGCCGATTTACCGTGAAGCCCGCTACCTGGACATGACCCTCCAGTCGCTGCTGGCGCAAACATTCGGCGATTTTGAACTGATCATCTCGGATAATTGTTCTGATGATGGTACTTACGAAATCGCCGAACGCTATGCCAGCATGGATAGCCGTATCCAGTTGCTGCGTACCGAGCAAACCATTGCCGCCCCCCAGAATTTCTACCGCATTTTCGAACGTGCGCGTGGCGAATACATGATGTTTGCGGCTGGTCATGATCTCTATCACGCCAGTTTCATTGAGCGCTGCGTGCAGCAGCTGGATGACAATCCCAATGTAGTGCTGGCCACCGCCGCCACCGCCTGGTTCAACGATAGTGGCGTAGGGTCGGTGATTGGCGGTGCTTACGATACCCGTGGCGTTGATAAGCTTTCACGCATGACGGTGGTGGTATGGGGCCTGACCTTTGCCTATCAGCTGTATGGCCTGAACCGTATGTCTGCCTTCCGCCAGGTGCAGTATCGTGATGTGCAAATGCCCATCATGGGCATCGACCACGTCATGCTGTTCGAAATGGCCAGCCTGGGTGAGTTCGCCCACAACCCGGAAGTGCTGTTTTTCCTGCGCCAGGCGCACGACTTTGGTGACCCGGAAGCCTACAAGCGCAAGCTGATGCTGGACGGGGTGGATGGATTCCAGAGCTTCGAGAACCAGATCAATGCCTATATGGATGTCATCCGGCGTAACCTGCCGCCAGGAGTCGATCGCGACATGTTCATCAATAACGTGGTGAACTGCTGCCTGCTCAAGTATCGCAATACCCTGCAATGTTATGGACTCGACTTCACCCAGATCAGCGAACAGACTTCGCCGATCCTGGCGCAGTACCTGACGGTGCAAAAAGACATGGCCAATTTCATGAATATCCTGCTCGGCGAGCGCTACGGCCACATCGCCTGAGGTCAACAGCAATGGCTGATGGAGAACAACAATGAAAGCAGTGATTCTGGCGGGTGGTCTGGGGACGAGAATATCCGAAGAAAGCCATTTGAAGCCCAAGCCGATGATCGATATCGGAGGTAAGCCCATCTTGTGGCACATCATGAAGATCTACTCTTCACATGGCATCAATGACTTCATCATCTGCCTGGGTTACAAGGGCTATGTGATCAAGGAGTATTTCGCCAATTACTTCCTGCACATGTCAGACGTCACCATTGATTTCTCCAACAACCAGATGGAAGTGCACGAGCGGCATGCCGAACCCTGGCGTGTGACCTTGCTGGATACCGGTGAAAACACCATGACGGGTGGCCGTCTGAAACGTGTCCGCAACTATCTGGCTGCGGGTGAGAGCTTTTGCTTCACCTACGGCGACGGCGTAGCCGATATCGATATTACCGCCGAGGTGGCCTTTCACCGTGAGCATGGCAAGCTGGCCACCGTGGCTGCCGTGCAGCCGCCAGGGCGTTATGGTGCTTTGCTGACGGATGGCGCGCAGGTGACCGGTTTCCGCGAAAAACCACCAGGTGATGGTGGCTGGATCAATGGTGGCTTTTTTGTGTTGCAGCCTGAGGCCATTGATTTTGTGGAGGCCGATGCCACCAGTTGGGAAGGCGAGCCCATGGCCGAGCTGGCCCGCCATCAGCAATTGATGGCATTTGAGCACAATGGCTTCTGGCAGCCGATGGACACCCTGCGCGAGAAGTCGCAGCTGGATGATTTGTGGCGCTCGGGTAACGCCCCGTGGAAAGTCTGGCCATGAATCCGCAGTTCTGGCGCGGCCGCAAGGTGTTGCTGACCGGGCATACCGGCTTCAAGGGCAGTTGGCTGAGCCTGATGCTGGCTGGTTTTGGTGCCCGGCTGGCCGGTTATGCCCTGCCGGCAGAGCCGGTTTCCCTGTTTCGCCAGGCCGGGCTGGACGCCTTGTTCGAGCTGCATGCCGAGCAGGACATTCGCGATCCCGCCATGCTGGCGCAGGTGATGGAGCAATTCAGCCCCGAATTGGTGATCCACCTGGCCGCCCAGCCGCTGGTGCGGCGCAGCTATGCCCAACCAGTGGACACCTGGTCGAGCAATGTCATGGGTACGGTTCATCTGCTGGAGGCGGTACGGCATTGTCCTGCGGTGCAAGCTACGCTGGTGGTGACCTCGGACAAATGCTATCAAAACCAGAACTGGAACTGGGGCTATCGCGAGTCGGACCCGCTAGGAGGCCATGACCCCTACAGTGCCAGCAAGGCTGCTACCGAGCTGGTGGTGCAGAGCTATCGGCAAAGTTATTTCGATGCTGCAGGCCCCTTGCTGGCCACGGCCCGTGCCGGCAATGTCATCGGCGGCGGCGACTGGAGCGAGGACCGCCTGATCCCTGATATCGTGCGCGGCATGCAGCACGCCAGCCCGGCGCGTATTCGCTTTCCTGGTGCCACCCGGCCCTGGCAGCATGTCCTTTCCTGCCTGGATGGTTACCTTACCTTGTCCGAACGCTTGCTGGCCGGCGAAAGAAATCTTGCCCAGCCATTCAACTTTGGCCCTGCCGCTGCCGATAACCTAACAGTGCTGCATGTTTTGCAGGCCTTGCAGGCCAGCTGGCCGGCGCTGCGCTGGGAGCTGGGTGACGAATCGCCTTTGCATGAAGCCGCGCTGTTGGCCCTGGATGCCACACGAGCCAATCTGCAACTGGCCTGGCGACCGGCCTTGAGCCTGGAGCAGGGTTTGCAGTGGACTGCCGACTGGTATCGCCAGGTCGTGGATGCACCTGATCTGGCGCGAGCGCTCACTGAGCAGCAGATCGCAGATTATCTCGTCCTGTCAGCCCGCAGCTGAGCGCTGGCCGGGTAGCAAGGAATACCGTGAGCAGCAAATTTGAAATCCAAGCCCTGCCGCAGGCGGGCGCTTACCGGGTAAGCCGCCAGCCCATCGCGGATAGTCGGGGTTTGTTTGAGCGCCTGTATTGTGCCGAGGAGCTGCAAGCATTGATCGGCAAGCCGCTGGCCCAGATCAATCGCTCGCTCAGCACCCGTGCCGGCACCCTGCGCGGCATGCATTTCCAGTATCAGCCCCGGGCAGAAGTCAAACTGGTGTCCTGCCTGCGCGGTGCCATTTTCGACGTGATCGTCGACATCCGTGCCGGTTCGCCAACGTATTTGCAATGGCATGGCGAGGTCCTGAGTGAACAGAATCATGTGGGTATCATTGTGCCGCAAGGGTTTGCCCATGGTTTTCAGACCTTGGTTGACGATGCCGAAACCTTGTATTTCGTGGACGAATTTTTTGATCCGGAACATTATGCCGGCCTGAATCCGCTCGATCCTGCGCTGGCGATTGACTGGCCGTTGCCAGTCAGCGAAATGTCGGAGCGGGACCGCACTTACCCGCTGCTGCCAGACTTTCAGGCGGTGTGCTTATGAGCAAGTCCGTGCGGCGTATTGCCATTAGCGGTGCCAGTGGTTTTATTGGCCAGCATGTACTGGCAGCCTTACAACACAGCGATGACGAGATCGTCGCGCTGTGTCGCGATCCTTCCCGCCTGCAGCAGTGGCAGCCACGGGTGGAAGTACTGCAGCTGGATCATGCCAAGCCACCGGCCGATGCTTATGAGCAGATGGGCCGGCCGGATGTCTTGCTGCACCTGGCATGGCAGGGTTTGCCCAATTATCAGTCCTTGCACCATTTCGAGCAGGAATTGCCACGGCAGTATGCCTTCTTGCGCCAGCTGGTGGCCGAGGGACTGCCGGCGCTGGTGGTGGCCGGAACGTGTTTTGAGTACGGCCTGCAGTCAGGGGCCCTGTCCGTGGCACAGTGGCCACAACCTGCCACACCCTATGCGCTGGCCAAGCATGTCCTGCATCAGCAGCTGCGTTTTCTGGCGCAGCAAACCGGCTTTTCCCTGAGCTGGGCGCGGCTGTTCTACATGCATGGTAGCGGCCAGCCACCCCAGACCTTGTGGTCACAGCTGGAGGCCGCCGTGGCAAGAGGCGAGACACGTTTCAATATGTCGGGTGGGGAGCAGCTGCGTGATTATCTGCCGGTGGCCGAAGTTGCCCGGCAATTGCTGGCGCTGGTACGCGCCCCCGGCCAGCCTGCACTGTGTAATATCTGTTCCGGCCAGCCGGTATCGGTGCGGCGTCTGGTGGAAGGCTGGATTGCCGAGCAGGGCTGGAACATAGACTTGAACCTGGGTCATTACCCTTATCCGCAACATGAGCCAATGGCCTTCTGGGGTGTCCCGGCCAGGTTCGAGCCCAAGAATATATGAGGAGTGTGCCGTGAAAGCCGTGGTCAAACCCCGCATCCATCTGGATGACAGAACCCCTCTGGAGACGGTGATTCCGTTATCCACCCCGTTTATCCTGAATGTTGATCCGGCCAGTGCCTGCAACTTCCAGTGTACTTTCTGCCCCACTGGCGATCGCGGCCTGATCAAGGATACCGGCCGTTTTCAGGGGCGGATGAAGCTGGAAGTGTTCCAGAAGATCATTGACGACCTGGCAGCCTTTCCGCAGCCCTTGAAAGTGCTACGGCTGTACAAGGATGGCGAGCCCTTCCTCAACAAGAATCTGGCGCAGATGGTCGACTACGCGCGCCGTAGCGGGCGCGCCGCCTATATCGATACCACTACCAACGGTTCTTTGCTGGAGCCGGAACGTGTGCTGCCGGTGATTGAGGCCGGCCTGGATCGCATCAATATCTCTATTGATGGCATGAACCGAGAGCAATACCTGCGCTTCACCAAGTTCGATATCGATTTCGAACAGATGGTGGCCAATATCCGCCATTTGTATGAGAACCGGGGCGATTGTGAAGTATTCATCAAGATTCCCTCGGAACTGATCACCACGGCGCAGCGGCAGCAGTTCCTGGATATTTTTGGCGAGATCGCGGATCGCATCTATATCGAGAACTTTGCGCCATGCTGGCCGGAGTTCGATGTTGAGGCCAGAACCGGCATCCAGATTAGCCGGGGCATCTACGACCAGGATGTGAGTGAAACCAATACCTGCCCCTATATCTTTTATTCGATGTCGGTGAATGCGGATGGTCAGGTCAGCTCCTGCTTTCTGGACTGGGGGCGCAAGCTGCTGATTGGTGATGTGCGCGAGCAATCGCTGGTCGATATATGGAATTCGCCTGCGATGAACGATTTGCGCATTCTGCATCTGGAAGGAAAGCGCAAGTCGCATCCGGTATGCGGCAAGTGCGGCCAGCTATCGCATTGCTTGCCGGATAATATCGATGCCCACGCGCCCATGCTGCTGGAGCGCATGCAGCGCTTTCTGGGGCGGAGCTAAGCAGTGTCCGGCGCTGTTGGCGACATGCTGACCATCGTGCATCTGACTGCCCACCTTGGGGGCGGGGTCGGCAAGGCCATGTGCAGCCTGGTCGCGGGGGGCCGGCAGGGGATCAAGCACCACTTTCTTTGCCTGGAGCGCCCGGAAAAGCAATTGTGGATAGAGCAGTTGCGCCAGCTGGGTGCCCAGGTATCGGTGTGCCCGGATCGGGCGCAACTGGAGCATATTCTCCGGCAGGCCGACGTCGTGCAGCTGGAGTGGTGGAATCACCCGGCCACGCTGCACTGCCTGGCTGGTCTGGATGGCATCCCGATGCGGCTGGTGAGCTGGTGTCATGTATCTGGCTTGTTCAGCCCGGTCCTGCCGCTGGGTTTGCTGGAGGTGTGCGATCAGGTGGTGCTGACATCTGCCTGTTCGCTACAGGCAGAAGGCATCGCCAAGCTGCAGGCCCGGCGTCCACGTCGGCTCCGAGTGATCTCAAGTGGCAGTGGCCTGGCCAATCAGCCGATACCGGAACGTGCTGTCAGTCAGCCCTTGCAGGCCGGTTATCTGGGTAGCCTCAATTTCTCCAAGCTGCACCCGCGCTATGTTGAGTATTTCCGTCTGGTGGCAGATAAGACGCTGGCCATCCGCATGGCGGGCGATGTGCTGAATCAGGCGCTATTGCAAGAACAGGCCGCCAGGATGGACAGGCCGGGCTTATTGCAGTTCGAAGGGTTTACCGCCCGGCCCGGTGAATTCCTCTCCCAAATCAACGTGCTGCCCTATCTGTTGAACCCCACACATTACGGCACGGCAGAAAATGCCTTGCTTGAAGCTATGGCCATGGGAGTGCTGCCCATCGTGTTGGCCAATCCGGCAGAACAGGCGATTGTGCAGCATGGCCACACCGGTTTTGTCATCGAGACTCCACAGGAAATGGCACAAGTCCTGCACATGCTGCAGCAAGATCCTGCACGCCGGCTGGAGATGGGCCTGGCTGCAGCCAGGCAGGTACGTGCGCAGTTTACCGATACGGCCATGGCGGAATCCTTTGCTGCGTGTTATCAGGACCTGATGTCACAAGATAAAGGCATGCACGCATTTTCCCGGGCCATAGGCAGTCAGCCCGAGCAGTGGTTTCTCAGTTGCCAGCCACAGCCTCAGCAATTTTTACAGCAGCAATGGAGTGAGTTGCTGAACGGAGATGGGCGCTATGCCGTGCTGGAGCAAACCAAGGGCAGTGTTTTCCATTTCCATGACTGCTTTCCCGAGAATGCGCAGTTGAGCGGCTGGAGTAAGGCATTGGCATGTATCAACGCGAATTGACTGACATGGACGACCTGGCCCATGCGCAGGCGCTGCTGGGCGAGATCTGCAGCCGCGTTATCCCTGCGGCACCGCGCAAGGTGGACAAGCCGCTATGGCTTTATGGCGCAGGTAATCTGGGGCGAATGGCTTATGCCTACCTGCAGTGGCTGGGCATCCCGGTAGCCGGGGTGGTCGACCGCCAGGCCGCGCATTGGCGTGGGCAGGATGATTGGCAGGGAATCGCCCTGTACGCACCTGATGAGCTAAGCGATACCGATCAGCAGCAAGGCCTGCTGGCCGTGACCATTTCCACCTTGCCCTTCAGTGTATTGCAGCAGCAATTACGGGCTGCCGGCTGGAACGATGTATTGCCGTTTTATGATGTGGCCGAGGCCTATCGCGACCGACACCCTCTGAGCAATGGCTGGTTTGCGGACACGCTGAGCCAACTGGAAATACAGGGCATGCAGCAAGCACTGGCACGATGGGACGATGCCCATTCGCGTGCACATTATCTGCAGTTTCTTGCCTGGCGCTGTTTGCGTGAAGACTGGGTGGATGCCAGCCATCCTGTGCTGCCTGAACAGCGCTATTTCATCCCCGAGCTGCGCGCCTGCTGGCAGGCACGGGAATGTTGGCTGGATGTGGGAGCGCATCACGGAGAGGTCAGTCAGCGTATCCACTCGGAACGACAAGGTGCGGATGACCGCTTTATCCTGATCGAGGCCGATCCTGCCAATGCACAAGTCATCCGGCAGCAATGCCCATCCTTTGAGTTGTTGCCGCTCTGCGTTGGCGACAGCAACCGCCTACAGCCCTTTCTGGGCGGACAAGGCTATGCCTCGCAAGTCACTGCATTGGCAACCGAGCTGGTGCAGCAAGTGACGCTCGACAGCCTGCGCTTGCCTGCCAGCATCATCAAACTGCATCTGGAAGGGCATGAACTGGCGGCTTTGCGTGGCGCGCTGCAGACCTTGTTGCAGCAAAGACCGGTGCTGATGATGACTGTCTATCATAACCGTCAGGGTATGGCCGAGCTGCCCGCATGGCTCGCGGAGCATTTGCCGGACTATCGTTTGCTGTTCCGCCTGCATGGCTGGTGCGGAACGGCTGCCGTGATTTACGCCTTACCATCGGAAAGAATGCACTCATGAATCAGGCTGAATTGTTTCGGCATCTCCAGTCGCTGTCTCATCCCGATCAGCTCTGGACATTACTGCGCCGGCAAACATCTGATTGCACACTCGCCCCCAGCGCTCTGGCTGGTCTTGGTGCTTGTGTGCTGTATGGCGCAGGTTTTTTTGCCAGAGAAGTGCTGCAACAGTGGCAGCAGGCCGGATATCAACCACAAGGGTTGGTGGATAGCAACCCCGCCAAATGGGGAGGGGAGTTGGAGGGGATGACCATCCAGTCTCCGGCTGTGCTGGCACAGCTACCGGCAGGAACGGCGGTGGTGATTGCTGCGATGCAGGTGCATGGCCTGGGTGAGCCATTGCAGGAGCTGGGCCTGGATGTCTGGTATGCCGAGCGTGACGGTAGTATTGGCCGCACGCCTGGTCATTGGCTGTTACGGCATCCAGAACGGGTAGACAAACTGTGGTCTTCCTTGCAGGAAAACCACTCGCGCCAGGTGTTGTTGTATACGATGGCTGCCAGATTGTTCCAGCAGTTCCATTTCCCCATGCAGGGCAATATCTTCCTCAACCCGCTTGCCAGTTCGCCCCAGTATTTTGATCATCGCGTCTGGCAGCCTCGTGGCAGGCAAGTCTATGTGGATTGCGGTGCATTCGATGGTGACTCGATTGTCGCGTTCGTCCGCGCACTGGGTGATGAACATCAGATCATCGCTTACGAGGGTGATCGTCAGAATTACCTGAATGCACAAGCCAACTTGCAGCGCTACCAGATTGCAGCACAGATGCGGCATTGCATTGTGGGTGGTCAGCACGATACCGGTCTGAGTTACAACTGCCGTGATCTTCCTGGCGAACAGGCGGTGGAGCGGATTACACTCGATCAGGATCTGTTTGCACGGGCAATCCATCCGACATTGATCAAGATGGATATCGAGGGGAGTGAGCTGGCTGCGCTGGAAGGAAGCAGGCAAATCATCCAGCAAGTACGGCCGCGGCTGGCTATCTGCAGTTATCACACTACCCGCGATCTGATCGAAGTACCCATGTTCATCATCGAACACGGGGAAAACTACCGCCTGATCTTGCGGCACCATTCACCTAATACCCTGTGGGAAACCGTTGCTTACGGCGAACCTTTGCCCGCTTGAGGCTTTGCCTGCCTGCTCGAACATTTCACCCTCACGGCATGTCGGCCATGCCAGAAGAAAGTAAAGTTTATGCTGACTTTGTTTATCCTCATTCAATCGGTAGAAGAGATCCAACGAGTTTGGGATCACTGGCAGCAGAATGCAGGCTCGCATGAAGTGATCCTGCTGATCGATGTGCAGCTGCAGAATGCGCCTTTGCCCGCGCATACCCTGCCTGTAGTTTTTGTCAGTTTCAACAACGGCCTGCCCATGCTTGCCGGGGCGGACCTGGGTGCTGCCGGTGAGTGGCTGGGTTTTGCCTCGCCGGGCAGCTATCTGCTGCAACAGCCCTGGAGCGAAACACCCGATGCCGACTGGGTGGTGACCGACTGGTGGGCTTCCCTGCAAGACAAACTGCCGTTCCGCCACGAACGCAGCATGCAGAATGAACAGGACTACCGCCTGCATGTGCTGCAGGACCTGGGCGCCTGGCAGCAACTGCTGCAATGCAGCCACGATCCGGCCTGGCTGCTGCTGGACCAGCCGGTCAGCTGGTTGCGCAAGGAATGGTTGCTGCAAGATGCCGCGCCGGGCGCTTGCATGGTGCCGTGCGAGTGGCTGCAGCACAGGCTGCTGACTGATCTGCAGCAAGGCAAGGCGGTACGCTTGCAGGTGCTGCCGGTTGCCGCCGCGCTGTTGCCGGTGCTCAACAGACTGCCGGAACAGGTGCAAGTGCAAGCTTCGCAACGGGAAATGGTGAGTTGGCTGCTTGTGCTGCTGGGCCAGAATCCGGGCCAGTCTGCTCTGCGCCAGACAGTGCTTGCCCTGGTGCAGCAACATCGCCCCTGGCTGTTGACGCCGCGGGCTGCCGAAGGTTCGGCCTATGCAGTGCTTGCCGACGTGTTCCGAGAGAATTGCCCGGATGCACCATCCCTGGCTCGAGTATTGAAACAGGGGCGGGAGTGGGTGCTGGTCAGTGAGGCGCAGTTCGACAGCATTCAGGTGATCAGTCATCAGCAGGCTGCTGTTTGGGAGGCCCGCGCCGATAGCTTGCGACCTGCGGTCATGCGCAGCGAACTGGTGCGGGTAGACCAGATATTGATCATCGAGGCTTTCGATGCCACCTGGCTGGATGCCGAAGGCTGCATCTTCCAGTTGATGGCGCTGTATCGCCAGCCAGATGGCCGCTGGGTCTTGCCTGCGGTATTGCAACATTGGACAGAGGCAAAGCTGGATGCACTGACAGCCATGCTCAATGCCATGCAGCAGCAAGCACAACGCAATCAGGTGGTGTTGCTGGATGGCGATTTTGCCCGTGAACTGGGCGATATCGGCAATGGTCGCTTCCTGCCGGGCATGGAAGGCTATGCCACGCTGGTACAACACACGGCACGCTATCGTTTCGCGGCCGGGCAGGGCAGGTTGGGGCGGGTGCTGGATTGCGCTTCCGGTGCCGGCTATGGCTGGCAATTGCTGCACGATGCCGACTGCATGGATAGCTATACCGGTATCGACCTGAATCCCGATGCCATTGCCTTTTCGCGCCGTTTCATTCCGCATGCACCAGCCAGTTGCCAGTTTGAAGCCCGCTTGCTGGATACCCTGCCCAAGGCGGCTTACGACACGGTGATTTCCTTTGAAACCATCGAGCACACCGACGACCCGGAAATCTTTCTGTGGGACCTGTCCGAGCGCATCGCGCCAGGTGGCCGCCTGCTGTTGAGTCTGCCCACGGAGCGTTGGGCAGGGTCGCATCTGAATCCCTCGCACTGGACCAACTGGAATGAGCAGCGGGTACGCCGCCTGTGTGAACGGGTGTTTGATTCGGTACACGTGATCAGACTGCGGCTGTCGCTGATTACACCGGAAACCTTCCAGTCGGGGCTATTGCATGAAGGGCTGGCAGAGGCGGGAGAGGACGAGGGTTTTGTCATTATCTTGCAGCAGCCGAAAGTGCGTCAGCATGGTACACGCGTCGTGTTGCAGCGCCGTTTCGCCATGGGCGATGCCTTGCTCGCCAGCAGCTTGTTCCCGGCATTGCGCAGCAAATATCCAGACCATCAACTGGTGATGAAAACGCAGGTCGTGGAAGTATTCCAGGGCGTGCCCGAGCTGGATATTGTCGGCTGCATGTCCTTGAGTGTGCGGCCGGAAGACATCCACATCAATCTGGATAATGCCTACGAAGAAGCGCGGGCATTGCACATCATTGAGGCTTATGCGGCTAAGGCGGGTGTCGCTGCGGCGGCACCGCAGTTGCCACGGCTGTCACAGGATTACCGTCTGCTGGCAGGTAAAGTGCTGGAGGCCGGCTGGCTGGGCAAGCGCACACCGGGCTATGTGCTTGCCATTCACATGGCATCGGCATCGCCTGACCGCATCTGGCCTTTGCCACATTGGCTCAAGCTGCTTGCCGCATTGCAGCAGCATGATATTGCCCTGGTCTTGCTAGGGGGCAGCAAGGATCTTCGTCTGCAGGCGCTGCCAAGGGCCCTGCAAAAGAACGTCATCAGCATGGTGGCGGAGGGCAGCATTGCCGAAACCGCCGCCGCGATTGCCGTGGCCGATGTGCTGATCGCACCTGATTCTGGTCTGATCCATATCGCCAATGCGGTGGGAACGCCGGTGGTCGGCCTGTTTGGCATGGCCTTGCCAGAGACCCGTCTGTCTTTGCAGGGCAAATCAATTGGCCTTATCGCAGATATCGAATGCAAGGGTTGTCTGGCCGAGCTGGCTCCCGACGCCCTGCCGCTGTGCCGGCGTGGCCATGCTTATTGCATGGATGAGTTGCGGCCTGCCGTCGTGCAGCAAGCGGTAGAGCAGTTATTGAGCCAGATACAGCCTTGCCAGTGGCAACCGCGACTGTTACAGGCCTTGCCGCTGCCGCAGGATGAAAAAATCTATCTGCAGGCCCAAAAAACCAGTTTACCTTTGCAGCCCACACCGCAGGTGGAGAAGCACGCTGCAGCCACATCGTCGTCTGCGGTAGAGCTGTCCGGGCTGTCCGGCTTGCCTTTGCTGCCAACGCGCCGCCTGCAGCCCAAACCATTTGCCACTGCCGCGACATTCCCGCCACAGGAAAAGATCCGTCTCGGCATTCTGTCTGGCGATGTGCTGGATGGTGCCTGCATGCGCTTGCGCCTGTTTGACCCGTTCAGTCTGCTGTCTCCCTGGCTGGACACCGTGTTTTTCCCCGGCAACGGCATGTACGATTGCACCCACGAGGCGGTGGATATCGATGCATTTACCCAGTGGGCTGATCTGTTCGTGATCCAGCGCGCGATTTGCAGCGAACGCAATCAGGATTTTGTCAGCAAACTGTTTGCTACCGGCAAGCCCATCATTTTCGAGCTGGATGACTGGCTGCCCGCCTTGCCTGCTTCACATCCGCAGTTCAATGACTTCTCACCCTGCGACTTGTGGCGCTTCTGGCAGCAGCATCTGCCGCAGTGCACGGCGGCAACCGTCAGCACCGAGCCCTTGGCTCAGCAGCTCAAATCACTGATCCCTGATGTCAGAGTTGTGCCAAACACGCTGTCCAGGGCTTATTACACCAGCTTCTCGCCCCGTAGCAGAAAGCCGGATGAGCCGATCACCATTGGTTTTGCCGGTACCTCGACCCATGTCGGCGACGTGAAGATGATCAACCAGGCATTGCTGAGCATTCAGCAGCGCTTTGGCCAAGGCCAGGTCCGCTTTGTGTTCTGGGGCTGCGTGCCGCTTGGTTTTGAAAACGCCTCGAATGTGACGGTAGTCAACAAGTCGGTTCCCTATCCGGATTATCTGAAGGAGCTGCAGCGACTGGGGCTGGATATTGCGCTGGCACCGCTGGAAGACAGTGTGTTCAACCATGGCAAGTCCGATCTGAAATGGCTGGAGTACACCGCAGTCGGTGCGGCGGCGGTGCTGAGTGATGTGGCGGCCTATCAGGAAGCCAAGCAACTGGGGCTGGCCGAAGTGGTCGCCAATGATGCCCGCAGCTGGGAAGACGCCATTGCCAGACTGATCGAAGACCAGGCCTATCGGACCCAGTTGCAAGCACGCTCCTACGACTACCTGCAGCAGTACGCCACGATGGAAGACCAGCTTGGGCACTGGGTGCGCTTGTTGCAGGATGTACTGCCGCCTAGCCTGAGCCAGGTACTGGATAGTTATGCGGCCGAGCATCATGGTCCGGTGCACAGACAGCCCGTTTCATTGATGCACGCTGATGATTACCGAGCCTGGAATAAATGGGAACAAAGCCATCAAATACGGGAAATCGATGCGGAAATGATGGCTGGGCGGATGGTCATGCAGTGGCGGCAACAGCCTGAGTTCTTGCTCATCATGCAGGTCCCCTATGCCGAGCGTGACCGCCTGGCTACAACCATCGACAGCTTGCAGCAGCAAATGTATCAGCGCTGGAAACTGATCGTGCTGGCTGACTGGGAACAGCCGGATCCGATCTTCACCGGCAATGACACGCTGGGTTGGCTACAGCTGGATACGCTGGATGATCCCCAGTTGCTGAGCACTGCGCTGAACGGCTTGCTGGGCGAGGTGCGCAGTGACTGGGTGATGTTGCTGCCGGCAGGGGTGGTCTTGGCTCCGCAACTGCTGCTGCGCATGGGCGACGCTATCCAGGCGCAAGCCCAGGCGCTGGCGATTTATACTGACCACGACAGCTACACCCAGCCGGGATGTTATGTTCAACCTAGCCTCAAGCCTGATTTTTCGCTCGATTATCTGCGAGCCTATGACTACGTGGATAGTGCGGTTGCCTTGTCTTATCAGGGATTGGCCAGCCTGGGCGGTTTTGAAGCCTACCCGGGGGCCGAGGTATGGAATCACTTGCTGCGGCTGGCGGAAAACTACGGGCTTGGCGTCGTCCATCATCTGGATGAAGTCCTGTTCCACTTGCCGGCACAGCCGCTTGGTGTGCGGCACGAACGTGAAGCCGCGCGTCAGGTAGCGCTGGAGAACCATCTGCAAAGACTGGGGATCGCGGCAACGGTAAGTAGTGGTTATGTGGACAATACCCTGCATGTGGATTACCAGCTGAGCGGTACGCCGCTGGTGTCCATCATCATTCCCACCCGCGACAAGCTGGAGTATCTACAGCCCTGCGTGGAGAGTCTGTTTGCCAATACCACGTATCCGCACTTCGAATTGCTGATTGTCGACAATCAGTCGATTGATCCTGACACGCTCGATTTCTACGCCAGCCTGCAGCAAGACTACCCTGGGCGGGTGCGCATCATCGAATATCCGCAGGCCTTCAATTTTTCCGCCCAGTGCAATAGCGGCGTCGCTGCTGCACAGGGTGAATATGTACTGCTATTGAACAACGATACCGAAATCATCCAGCCGGAGTGGCTGGAGCGGATGCTGGGCATTGCCCAGCGCCCGGAAGTCGGTGCCGTGGGGCCACGACTGGTTTATCCGGAGATCGGTCGCATCCAGCATGCCGGCATTGTGCTCGGCCTGCCCGCCGGCATGTTGTCGGTAGCAGATCATGTGCATGAAAAAGCAGCCCTGGATGAACCTGGCTACATGAACCGTTTGTTGACCGAACAAAACTACTCGGCGGTGACTGCGGCGTGCTTGCTGGTCGCCAAGGATAAATACCTGGCGGTGAAGGGTTTTGATGCGGCTGATCTGACCGTGCTGTTCAACGATGTCGACTTCTGCCTCAAATTGCAGCAGCAGGGGCTGCTGAATGTTTTCACGCCCTATATCACGCTGGTGCATCATCATGCCAAGAGTATCGGCAAGCAAACCTATGATCCGACCATCGCCCTGCGTGCGGCAGCACGTGAGCAGCAGGAACTGGGTGTCATGCTCAAACGCTGGTTGCCCCGACTGGCGCATGACCCGGCCTATAACCGCCATCTGAGCCTGCGCTCCAAGAGCATGCTCATCGAAAACACCTGCACGGTCAGCTGGTCACCACGTGAACAAGGCAAGACCAAGGTATTGGGGCTGCCCATTGCCGGCGGCAGTGGCGAATACCGCGTATCAATGCCTTTCCAGGCGCTGCAGCAGGCGGGTCGAATGGATACCGATCTGATTTCACCGGTCAAGGGCGGTGCCATGCCGGTACTGTCCGTGGTGGAAATGGCCAGGCTGAATCCGGAAATCCTGCTGGTGCACACCATCCTGTCTGATGGCATGCAGCATGCCTTGCAGCAGTACCGGGAGTACTTGCCAGACATGCGCGTGGTATTCGGGCTGGACGATCTGGTGGGAGCGCTGCCGGAAAAGAACATCCTGCACCGCCTGTGGCGCAAGACCATGCCGGATGCCCGCCCGCGTTTGCGTGCCATGCTCAAGCACTCGGACAGCCTGATTGTGTCGACCGAGCCACTGGCGGATGCCTGCCGCAACATGATTGATGATATCCACGTCATTCCAAACCGCCTGGCGCGGCATATGTGGGGCGACTTGACGTCTGGCCGCCGCCAGGGGCGCAAGCCGCGTGTCGGTTGGGTCGGTGCCCAGCAGCATCAGGGTGATTTGGCGCTGATTCTTGAAGTCGTCAAACAAACAGCGCATGAAGTTGACTGGGTATTCATGGGTATGTGTCTGCCGGAAATGCGCCCCTATATCGCAGAGGAGCATGGTTGGGTACCCTTCCAGGACTATCCTGCCAAGGTGGCAGCACTGGATCTGGATCTGGCCATTGCTCCGCTGGAAGTCAATGTCTTCAATGAGTCGAAGAGCAATCTGCGCTTGCTGGAATATGGCGCCATGCGCTGGCCGGTCATCTGCACGGATATTTATCCGTACCAGACCAATGCTGCGCCAGTATGCCGTGTGCCCAATACCACCAAGGCCTGGGTCGAGGCCATCCGCGCCCGCATCCATGACCTGGACGCAGCTTATGCGGAGGGCACTGCCCTGCGAGCCTGGGTGGATCAACATTACTGGCTTGATGATCACCTGGATGACTGGCAACTGGCACTAAGCGGCCAGATTCCCAAAAAATAATCACAGGGCCGCTAAAGTTTGCCAACGGGGGGCCGATAACTAGTCAAGGCCCACACTGTCGCCCCCCCGAATGCTCTAAGGAGAATCATCATGGCACTTACCGTCAACACCAATATTGCGTCGCTCACCGCACAGAACAACCTGAGCAACTCCAGTTCTTCGCTCAACCTGTCCCTGCAACGCCTGTCCTCCGGTCTGCGCGTAAACAGTGCCAAGGATGATGCTGCCGGCCTGGCCATTTCCCAAACCCTGACCGCTGCCATTCGTGGCAACAACCAGGCCATCCGTAACGCCAACGACGGTACTTCCGTAGGCCAGACGGCTGAAGGTGCCTTGGGTCAGATCGGTAACAACCTGCAGCGTATCCGTGAAATCGCCACCCAGTCGTCCAACGGCTCGGTTAGCGACACTAACCGTTCGCAGCTGCAAAAAGAAGTCGACCAGCTGACCCAGGAAATTTCGCGTATCGTACAAACCACCCAGTTTAACGGTACCAAACTGCTGTCTGGTGGTAACACCCTGACTTTCCAGGTGGGTTCGTCCGGTTCTACCGACAACACCGTATCGGTATCGGCATCTGACCTGACCACTCAGCTGTCGTCCTACAACTCTTCGTTGACCAATACCAATACCATCAACGTATTGACCCAGACTGGCGCCCAGGCTCAGCTGTCGGCACTGGATGCGGATATCGGATCGGTATCGAACATTCGTTCCACCTTCGGTGCGGTACAAAACCGTTTTGATGCAGTGGTTTCCAACCTGCAAAACTACGTGACCAACCTGACCGCCGCCAACAGCCGTATCGTGGATGTGGACTTCGCATCGGAAACCGCCAACCTGACCAAGAACCAGATTCTGCAACAGGCCGGCACTTCCATCCTGAAGCAGTCCAATTCGCTGTCGCAATCGGCACTGACACTGCTGCAGTAAGCTACACTGAAGCCATAAGCTGAAAATCGGCCTCGGTTGGCATGCTAACCGGGGCCGTCTGCACAGGAGTAGTTGCCATGCAAATATCATCGACGAATGGTCCCGTTCTGCCTTTGGCGACCACCCCGACTGCGCGTCAGCAGAATCAGCTGATTCAGGGTAATACCGCAGATGCCACCGCCAGTTCGGTCTTGCCCAATTCTGCCGCCGGCGTGACTGCGGTAGGGCAAAGCCAGGCGCAAAACACTACCAATGATGGAACTCAGCAGAAAAAATCAGATCCATCTGAGCTGCAGAATTCGGTAAAGCAGCTGAATGATGTGGCCAAGCTGTACTCCAGTCAGCTAGAGTTCTCTGTCGACAAAGATACCAATATCCAGGTCGTCAAGGTTGTCGATCAGGAAACCCAGAAAGTGATCCGGCAGATTCCCTCGGAAGATGCCATCCGTATTGCCAAGGCAATCGGCGATTTCAAGGGTTTGCTGCTCAAGGATAAAGCCTGACGGCGGTAGCGTTCAGTATGTAAGGAGGTAGTGCCCCATGGCTTCCATCACGACCAGTGTCGGCTCGCTGGATGTACAGTCTATCGTCAGCCAGTTGATGACCATTGAGCAGCAGCCTCTGCAAGCCAGTCAGCAGCGCTCCAGCAAATACAATACCCAACTGAGTTCGATCGGCCAGATCAGCTCCGCCCTGTCGGCCTTGCAAAGCGTCTCCGGCAAGATGTCGACCGGATCATTCCTGCAGCAATTCAAGGCTGCTTCCACCGATACCAGCATTGCCAATGTCACCACCACCACCGGTGGGGTGGCGGGTAGTTATGCGCTCAACGTGACGCAGTTGGCCAAATCGCGCCAACTGGTGTTTGACCAGTTCGGTGGCAGCAATGTGACAGACCCCAAGGCAACCTTGAGCGGGGCACCCACCTCGCTGACACTCACTGTCGCTGGCAAGGACACCGTGATCAATCTGACGCCCAGTGCGACAGATACCGTCAGCCTGCAGTCCATTTCTGACCGCATCAACCAGAGCGGTGCCGGGGTGAATGCCTCGGTGGTGCAAAACAACGGCCAGTACAAGCTGGTGCTGGCTTCTGCTGTTTCCGGTAGTGATAACGCTTTCAGCATTAAGGCAGGTGGCAGCGACTCTGGCACGACAAGCGGTTCAACCCTGGCCGGCCTGACGCAAAGTGCTACGGCTGCCAGCGAATCGACTGCAGCGGGCGATGCCTTGCTGACCGTGAATGGCGTCAGTGTCTCCTCGGGCAGCAACCACCTGACCAACGTCATTTCGGGTGTCAATGTCGATATTACCAAGCTGGGGCAGTCCACCGTCACCATGGCCTCGGATAGCAGCGGCATTACTTCTTCGTTGCAAGGTTTTGTCGATGCCTACAATCAGGTGAAATCTGCGGTAGACTCGGCACGTTCCGGCAGCCTGAAGGCGAATGCATCGGTACTTGCCATCCAGCAAAAACTGACCAGCATCCTGAGTACGCCGATTCCGGGTGTCGATGCAAATACTTCGTATGCCTACCTGTCCCAGGCCGGTATCGCCATTCAGAAGGATGGCTCGCTCAAGCTGGACCAGACCGCCTTCAACAAGGCGCTGAGCGCCAACCCCAGCGCGGTGGCCAATCTGTTCGGCAACACCAGCAATACCGGCTTTGGTGACCGGCTGAGCGCGGCGGTCAATGACTTGCTCGGCCCGAATGGGGTGATTGAAACCAGCAAAAGCTCGATCAATAGCCTGATTAGCTCTGAAACCAGTTATCAGACCAGCATGAGCGCCAAGCTGAGTGCGCGGCAGACTCAATATACCCAGCAATACACAGCGTTGAATGCCGTATTGTCGAAAATGCAGCAATCGACCAGTAACTTGTCCAGCCTGCTGGCTTAGGACAGATAGAGACGGTAAAGAACCATGCTGAATTCCAAAATGCTCAAGCAGTTCAACAAGGCCTATGAAGATGATGCGCTAAAGGCAGCCGTGTACGGTGCCAGCCCGGTGGGCCTTGTTGTACTGCTCTACGAAGGTGCCATCAAGGCGATCAGTCAGGCCGGCTATGCCATAGAGTCGCAGCGTTATGATGAAAAATCCCGGCTGATCTCCAAGACCATCGACATCATTGATGGCCTGCGTGAGTCGCTGGATTTGCAGCAAGGCAGCGAGGCGGCAAGCAATCTGAATGACCTCTACATCTATATGAAGCAGCGTCTGAGCATTGCCAATCTCAAGAATGATCTGGAAATCCTGGCAGAGATTCGCCGCCTGCTGGAAACCATCCTGCCTGCCTGGCAGGAACTGAATCGTTCCGGCATGGCGACAGGCGCGGCCAGCAATGCCTATTGAGCCGGCCCTGACGAGGAGTTGCCATGAGCGCTGATTTCAATCCCCTGCAAATCGATGCCATGCTCGCCAGCATGGCAGCTGCCCTTGCGGCTTGCGAGGCGCAGGATTTTGAATCGGTGACGCGCCTGGCGGCCGAGCAGGAAAGCGAACTGGCCGCCTTGCTGCACCAATTGCAGCCCATCGCCGCCGGTATCCCGGAAGAGACCCGCGCGAAACTGCGACAGCTGGTGACACAGCGCGAGCTGCTGCAACAGCATATTGCCGACTGGATTGCCCAGATGCGCGAAGAAATGCAAACCGTCAGCCAGAACAGTCGTCTGCTCAAGACATATTCTTTATAAAGGCTGGCTTGGGTTGTTGCCGGTTTCACCATACACTTAGAAAAAGTGCAGCGTGAGGTTCATACCATGTCCGGTTCGCTCTTTTTCTATATGGTTGGCTTGTTCCTGCTGGGGCTGGCTGCTGCCTGCGGCTATCTGTACTGGCGTCTGCATCAGCTGGAAGGCCGGCGCGATAGCCTGACGGCAATGTATCTGGATCAGCACCAGCAGCAGATCAGCGCCTTGCAGCGCGATCTGGCCCGGCTCATGGCCCGGCTGGAACAGCAGTCGCGCACTGAGCCGGCTGTGCTCAGTCCCTATAATCAGGCCATCGAAATGATCAAGCAGGGTATTCCCGCTTCCGAAGTCGCGATGCAATGCGGTATTTCGCGCAGCGAAGCCGAGCTGATCATTTCTCTGTACCGCAATAACTCCACCTCATGATTCCATCCCTGCCGCCCGCGATCACCACCGGCACCCTGGCGCCGCAAACCGTTTCCTCCGTCCGCTTGTTGCTGGAGGGGGGCCGGGCGCTGCTGGATGCCAGCGTACTGCCGGCCAAGCTGCCGCCGCTGCTACTGGGCGAGCAGGTGGATGCCCAGGTCGTTGATAGCAAGGACAATGGCCAGCAACTGTCGGTGCTGATCAAGAACAGCCTGTTTAACCTGATCGTGCCACAAGGGATGACGGTCAGTGGCAATACCCTGTCGCTGAAAGTGGCGACCCTGTCGCCGACACTCAGCTTTGCCTTGCAGGAGCAGAGCAAGGAGCTGCCGCAAGATGGCTCGGTGGAAGTGCAATTGAGCCCAGCCTCCAAGTACCTCACCGGCATGTTGCAGACCAGCAAGCCGGGCTTGCCGGCAGCCGATCTCAGTCTGGACGCGGCCACACAAACGCCCGCCAATCTGGCACAGAATCTGAAAAACAATGTCAGCCAGAGCGGCTTGTTTTATGAGTCCCATCTCAAGGAATGGCTGGACGGCCGCCACAACCTGAGCCAGGTACAGCAGGAGCCGCAGTCGCGCCTGCTCAGCAAGCTGAATGATGATCTGGCCAGCAATGCCTCCAGCAGTAATGCCACCGCAAGTAATACGCTGAGCCCCAGAACGGTGGCACCAGAACTGGCCAATCTGGTACAGCGCCAGCTGGATATCGTGGAAAACCAGCAACTGCAGCTCAACGGCTATGCCTGGCCAGGACAGCCCATGCAATTGCAGATTCAACAGGAAGAAACCCAGGAGCGCACCGGCAGCCTGGGTGCTGACGAGGCTGGTGTATGGAGTACTTCCTTGTCGCTCAGCCTGCCGGCGCTGGGTGGTTTGTCGGCGCGGGTGCGGCTGGTAGGGCAGAGCGTGCAGGTATCCTTTGTGGCCGAAGAAGACGAAGCTGGCGGCCTGATTCAGCAACATGCAGCCCAGTTGCAAAGCGGCATGGAAGCGGCCGGGCTGACGCTGGCCAACCTGATGGTGAAACATGGCACAGTCTCCCAAGGCTGAAGAAGGCCGCAAGTCGGCCGTTGCGCTGGCCTACCGCGAAGGCCAACGCTCGCCTACCGTCGTGGCCAAGGGCTATGGCCAACTGGCCGAGCGCATCATTGACCGGGCCAAGGATGCCGGTGTCTTTGTGCACGACTCGCCCGAGCTGGTATCGCTGTTGATGCAGGTCGATCTGGACCGGCATATTCCCGAAGAGCTTTACCGCGCCGTGGCCGAAATTCTGGCCTTTGTCTACTTCCTGGAAAACAAGGCAACCGGTGCTGATTTTGAGTTCGAGTCCTGGCTGGCCGGGCGTCAGAACAAGCAGCCATCCAGCTGAAACCCCACCTGCCATCTGTGTGTGGCCATCTGCTTTATTCCCAATGCTTGCCCTTAAAAGCCGCGGTTTGCGGTAATCTTATGCTTTGCCTTCGCATACAGCTGGAGTGGATATGAAAGTCGGTTATATCGGACTGGGCATCATGGGCCTGCCTTGCGTTTTGAACCTGTTGAAAGCCGGACATGCGGTCACCGTTTGGTCGCGACGCCCGGACAGCGCAGCAGCGGCACTCGCTGCCGGAGCCAGCTGGGCGGATAGCCCGGCGCAACTGGCCGCCCAGGTGGACGTGCTGGTCAGTAATGTCTCCGACACCCGCGATGTGGAGCAGGTGCTCTTGGGCGAGCAGGGGGCCGTGCATGGTGCGACAAAGGGGCTGGTGTGTGTCGACATGAGCACCATTTCTCCGATTGGCGCGCGCGACATCGCCGCCCGACTGGCCGCTGCTGGAGTGGATTTTCTTGATTGCCCGGTATCCGGCGGCCAGGTGGGCGCTGTGAATGGCAGCCTCACCATCATGGTGGGCGGCAAGGTCGAGGCGCTGTCCAAAGTCCGCCCGGCACTGGAGGCCATGGGCAAGACCATTACCCATATCGGTGATTCAGGTGCCGGCCAGGTGGCCAAGGCCTGCAATCAGATCGCCGTTGGTGTGGGCGTGGCTGCCGTGGCTGAAGTCATGAAGCTGGCCAAGGCCTGCGGCGTTGACCCGGCACCGGTACGCGAGGCCCTGTTGGGGGGCTTTGCCCAAAGCCGGGTACTGGATATCCATGGCCAGCGCATGATTGATGACAACTATGCGCCGGGTTTCAAAGCCCATTTGCACCTGAAAGACATGGGCATCGTGCTGGATACCGCCCGTCAGCTGGGCATCCGTCTGCCGGAAGCCGAGCGGGTAGCAGGCCTGATCGGCCAACTGGTCGAGCAGGGAGAGGGCGAGCTGGACTCTGCCGCCATCGCCCGCTTGATCTGGCAGCAGAACTAAGCCGCTTGCAGGCTTGGCTAGCTGTGGGCGACATGGCTTGAGTGAGATTAAGGACCCCGCGTAGGCGGGGTTCTTTGTATCTGCTGCTGGATAGTCCGCCCCCGGCCAGGGGCTAATTATCTGAACCGCTCCGCAGTTTGCGGAGCGGTTTCAGTTTTCGCACGACACGGCCTGCTCAGTCCTGTTGCCGTTCTGCCAGCCACCGCGCGTGAGCGGCCAGGTCCACCGGGCGATAGACCTCACGCTGGCTCGCCGGGTAGTGCTGCAGATCATTATCATGCCGGCCACCGCTGGCCGGGCGCAGCGGGCGCGGGCTGAAGCCACCGCCGCAGTTGGGGCAGACCTGCTGCAGCAAGGCCACGCATTCTGTGCAGAAGGTGCATTCAAATGAACAGATACGGGCATGAGCTGCGTCGGGCGGAAGCGGCGTACGGCAGTGTTCACAGTTTGGGCGAAGTTCCAGCATGCTCAAGTCTCCTGATGGTGATGTCACAGCCTAGCTGCCATCGCTTGGGGGGAACAGGCCTGGCCCGGACATCATCCAGCCAAATCCGGACAGCCTTGTTGGCGGGGTAATAGTGGCCTCGGCCATGCTTCCATGGCGCGGCAAGCTGAACGCTGGGCTGAGGTATACGGCATTGCGATCCGCGTTCGCTCGCTGTTCGTGCCGTGCGGATGTGCACATCCAGCTAAAGCACACTCCGGTGTACTGTGGTGCGCCAGCAAAGATCACTGTGCGCGGAGTAGGGCGCTATTGTCCGGTGCAACATCCTTCCGCCTGGCAGAAGGCAACTGAACGATATGCCGGTTGCGGCACTCTAACCGTGTCTGCCAAGCAGGAGGCTGCCATGGATGCCATTGATATTCTGGGCCTGATGAAAAACCACCCGCCACCAGAGCCAGTCAGCCTGTCTGCCATTCCCTTGCTGTTGGCGCAGGCCATTGCCGGCATTGCGGCGAAATTGAGTGTAGAGGAGCTGGACAAGCTGGTCAGGGCTGGCGCGGCCCTGTATGCCCACGAACAGGATGTGTGCTTCAGCAGTGTTGCCGCCGACTTATTGGCGAAGCAGCTTAACGAGTCGCCTTGACTGGCTTGGCCGGGGCCTTTTCGGCTGGCTCGGGCAGGTACTGCACCATCAGTGCCAGTTGGGTCCGGTAGCCGTTTTCCTGCAGCATGCCCAAACGCTCATGCCAGGTCAGGCTGTCGCCGGCATGCCGCATGCCGCCATTGCCGCTGAGCAGAATGGCCGCACTGCCGCCATTGCGCCTGACTTGCTGGGCGATAGCCCGTAGCATGCTGAGATTCACATAGGGCTGATCATAGTCGCTGACACGCAGCATGCCCATGATCCGGTAACGGTGTGGCGGGTCGCCGGCGTCCCATATTTCCACTCCGTCCACCAGCCGCTTGCTGCCCCCCTCTCCATCAATCACCTTGTTGCCGTTGCGATATTCGTAGGTGGTGTAGTCGGCCGTGGTGCACGCCACCAGGCAAAGGGCTAGCGCGCCCAGTGCTGCCAGAAGGGCAGGCCGTCTGATTAGTAGCGGGCGCAGCGCCGAGGCCGGCAATGGTTTCAACATCAAAGACTGATCCGAGGTGAGGGTGGCGGCAAGCGCAGAGCCGCATGCCTGTGGGGCTGGAGGTGCATGCCCGGCACGTGTGGTGCGCTGTTTTGTGCAGGCATCTTAACGCTAGTGCGAACGTACGGGCGGACTGGCCGCCCCGCGGGCGGGTAAAGAAATGCAAAACCGGCTGGCTGCTGGTGGCTGCTCGCTCCGCGCAGTACTCAGTCATTCCAGCAGCGCAGGCCATTGGCGCGCATGAAGTCGGGATTTTGCAGCAGGGACTCGGCAAAAGCGTTGTTGGCAATCAGCTGCTCACCCCGGCGCTTGAAGAGCGCGCGCATCTGTAGCCCGATGGGCTGGCCATATTTCTTGAAGCTGATCAGGTACTGGATGTTGAACCCAGCCATGCCGCTGGCAGGGATATCTGGCGTGGCTTGCGTCGCCGGACTATCCCAGCCCTTGCCACAGTGCGTGATCAGCTCAAACAGGAGCTGTCCGTTGGCCAGACGGATACGCCTGGAAAAATAAACAGCGGTCCGTGCTTGATCAACCCACTGCTTTTTCGCCAGATTGGCGTTCTCTGCCAGCGCGTCATTGCGCGGGATGCGGGATTTCCTCACATCCGGGTCCGCATGAATATGCCGATAAAACCGGTCGGCCGCACGGCATTCGCTACAAGCACCTGCCTGCAGGAAGGCCATTTCCTCACGCGCTACCGGTGCCACGACAGCCAATGGTGGTGATGACGGGAGATAAGGATCACTGCTGCTGGCCGGGATGGTATTGAGCAAATCTCCATAGCTACACCCGCCCAGCAAGATGCTTATTCCCATTGCCAACACGATCCGGCGCATGACTCATTCCTTATGTGTGAGCCGGCATTCTAGGTGGCAAGCGCGGTGGATGAATACCATTCCGATGTAAAGATTGTAAGCATGACCTTCAGCTGGCCGGCGGCCCGCCTGTCACCACCATGCACAAACCCGTGTTTTCCATGGCAGGCATGGCGCGTGTGCCGCTTTCCCTGCCGATGAAGTACGGCCCATCACACTGGCGATCCAGTCACGGCGCTGCCTGGACATACCGGTATTGATGCAGGGCAAGGGGATGGTCATCGCCGGTGGACGGTGCAAGTCGCCCCCGTAATACTGGCAGCGCTCTCACACCTCCATTGATGTTGTTGATATCGCTCACCTTCTCCCGGGTGGGCGATTTTTCTTTCCCCTTTGCGCTAGCACGCGCTGGTCAGAATGGTAGCGTCAGCCAGACGCGGTTAATGCCTTCCTCGCCCTTGAGCTTGTGGTTCATGTGTTTGGCCAGGACTGGTCATGTGCTTTGTTGGTAGTGGGCTGGCACGACTTGAAATGAATAAAGCCCCGACTGGCGGGGCTTCTGTTGGTGCGGTGCCACGCTGTGACACGGCATGAAGGTTTACTCGATATTCTGGATCTGCTCGCGCATTTGCTCGATCAGCACCTTCAGTTCGACCGAGGCCTGGGTGGTTTCGGTGGAGACCGATTTGGAGCCCAGGGTATTGGCTTCGCGGTTCAGTTCCTGCATCAGGAAGTCCAGGCGCTTGCCGGTCTGGCCGCCGGTCTTGAGGATGCGTTTGACTTCGCTCAGGTGGGTGGTCAGGCGGGAGAGCTCTTCATCCACGTCGATCTTCTGGGCGAACAGGGCAAATTCCTGCTTGATGCGGTCATCCTCGACATTGCCCAGCGCTTCTTGCAGGCGGCCGGACAGCTTGTTCATATAGGCTTCCAGAATCAGCGGCAGCTTGGGCTTGATGCCGGCGATGATGGTTTCCATCGAGGTGACGCGCTCTTGCAGGATGAGCTTGAGTTTTTCACCTTCGCGGCCGCGCGAGGCATTGAAGTCTTCCAGGGCGGTGGCCAAGCTTTGCAGGCAAAGCTGTTGCAGTACTTCCGGCGGCAGTGAGTTGCTTTTCAGGATGCCGGGCCAGCGCAGCAGCTCGCCGACGGACAGGCCCTTGGCCTGCGGGGCACGTTGCTCGACCTGGGCGGCCACTTGCAGCAGGCTGTCCAGCGCCTGGGCGTTGAGTTCCAGCGTGGTGGTGTCGGTTTCCAGCTGGTTCAGGCCAACACGGCATTCCAGCTTGCCACGGGTCACGCGAGATGACACCATCTCACGCAGCTGTGGCTCGATGACGCGCAGCTCTTCCGGCAGGCGCATCTGTACATCCAGATAGCGGTGATTGACTGCGCGGACTTCCAGGCTGAGCAAACCGCCGGGAAAGTCTCTGCTGATGGAGGCAAAGCCTGTCATACTTAGAATCATTGTGGGTCCCCGATAGTGATGTCAGTCAAAACGATACCGGGCCCGAATTGCTGTTGTAGCTCAATTCCGGGCCAACGAACACTATAGCAACTGCCATGTCATGACTCAATCCAGCCAACTGACTGCCTTGCCGGTAGGTTATCGCCTGGCGGAGTACACCATCGTTCGCCAGCTGTCCGTAGGCGGCTTCAGCGTCGTCTATCTGGCGCTGGACGATGCCGACCGCAAATACGCCATCAAGGAGTATCTGCCGCGCAATCTGGCCGAGCGCGATGATGAAGGCATGGTGACCGTGCCGCACGAGCTGGACCGCGATGCCTTCAATCTGGGTTTGAAGTGTTTTTTTGAAGAAGGCCGCATTCTGGCGGAAATCAGCCACAGCAATGTGGTGCACGTGAGCAATTTTTTCCGGGCCAACCAGACCGTGTATATGGTGATGGAGTATGCCGATGGCCGTTCGCTGGGGCGTGAGCTGGAGGTGACCGGTGGCCGCATCGAAGAGCGGCGCTTGCGCAAATGGTTTGCCGCCCTGTTGTCGGGCCTGCGCGAGGTGCATTTGCACCGTCTGCTGCATCTGGATATCAAGCCGGCCAATATCTACCTGCGCCGTGGCGGGCATCCGCTATTGCTGGATTTTGGTGCTGCGCGCCAGACGCTGTCGCGCCGCGACAAGTATTTCGCCTCGATGTACACGCCCGGCTTTGCCGCGCCGGAACAGTACGAGAAAGACCAGCCGCTGGGGCCGTGGACTGATATCTACGCCATCGGTGCCTGCCTGTATGTCTGCATGGGCGGCCATACCCCGCAAATTGCCGAGCATCGGCGCGAAGCGGACAAGCTGGTGCCGGCAAGCAAGCTGTTCCGCCATTATTATTCCAGAGAGTTGCTTGAATTGACGGATCAATGCCTGAACCTGGCTCCTGACGAGCGTCCACCCAGTGTGATGGCGATTCAAAAGCGCCTGCTGGATGCCGATTACAGTGACCCTGAGCCTATGCCCGAATCCACCCAGGCCGCCAAGCGGCTGGTAGGCTGGATCAAGGGGCTGGCCGGCGGCCGTTCTTCCTGAGGAGTTGTCGATGAAACTATCCATTTTTCAGGAAAGCCGTATCGGCGGCCGTAGCTACAACCAGGACCGCCAGGTGATTGCCCATTCGCGGGAAGCCGTGATGCTGGTGGTGGCCGATGGCATGGGTGGCCACCTGCAAGGCGAGGTGGCGGCGCAGATCACCATCGATCTGATGAGCGAACTGTTTTATCAGCAAGCCACCCCCACGCTGTCGCATCCCAACCGTTTTCTGGTCAATGCCATCAGCTCCACGCACCAGGCCATCCTGGACTATGCCGCAGACCAGCGTCTGCCGGAAATTCCCAGTACCACCGTGGTGGCGGCCATCATCCAGCAGGGCATGCTGTACTGGTGCCATGTGGGTGATTCGCGGCTTTATCTGCTGGATAACAAGCAGGGCATGCGTTTGCGTTCGCGCGATCACTCCCAGGTGCAGCGGCTGATTGACCAGGGCAAGCTGACCGAAGAGGGCGCACGCACGCATCCGGAGCGCAACAAGATTTATAACTGCCTGGGCGCCACCAGCGATCCGGATATCGACATCGGAGAAAAGCAGTTTTTGCAGCCCGGTGCCTCCATCGTGTTGTGCTCGGATGGGCTGTGGTCGCAGATCAGCGATAGCGAGATGGAAAAGGTGTTTATCGGCCGCGCGGTGGGGCAGGTGATGCCGGCGCTGATGAATGTGGCCGAACGCCGTGCCGGCAGTGCCGGTGACAATCTGTCTGCGGTGGCGGTTACCCTGCTGGATGATAGCGCCGACATCACTGGCAAGGCCGATGCGCTGGATACGCTGCTGACGCCGCCACGCCATGCCGGGCGGGTGATTCTGGACCCGAATCTGGAACTGATGCACAAGGAAATCCTGGCCAGCCGCGTGGCAGCGCCTTCCGGCAAGCAAAGCTGACGCCGGCTGGGCCGGCATTTTCAACCCGGCGCTGCCTTGTAGGCAGCGTTATTGTTTTCAGGCCGGTGGTGGCCACCGACCGGTTACCACCTGATGCCGTTTTATATTGGAAAGTACGATGCGACCCTCTCAACGCAATACCGATGCCCTGCGCGAAATCCGCCTGACCCGTCATTACACCAAGCATGCCGAAGGTTCGGTACTGGTGGAGTTTGGCGATACCAAAGTCATCTGCACCGCCAGTGTGGATGAGTCGGTGCCGGGCTTTCTCAAGGGTAAGGGCAAGGGCTGGGTGACGGCCGAATACGGCATGCTGCCGCGCTCGACCGGCAGCCGCATGCGCCGGGAATCTGCCGCTGGCAAGCAAAGCGGCCGCACCCAGGAAATCCAGCGCCTGATTGGCCGTTCGCTGCGGGCGGTGGTGGACATGGAAAAACTGGGCGAGCGGCAGATCCAGATCGATTGCGACGTCATCCAGGCGGATGGTGGCACTCGCACCGCCAGCATTACCGGTGCGTTTGTCGCCCTGCACGATGCCATCAGCGGCCTGATTGCCCAGGGCAAGCTGAGTGAAAGCCCCTTGCGCGATTTTGTCGCCGCCATCTCGGTGGGCATTCACCAGGGCGAGGTCGTGCTGGATCTGGATTATCTGGAAGATTCCGACTGCGAAACCGACATGAATGTGGTGATGACCGGCAACGGCCGCTTTGTCGAAGTGCAGGGTACGGCCGAGGGCGAACCGTTTTCGGAAGAGGAAATGGCCAGCATGATGCGCCTGGCCAAGCAAGGCATCGCCGAGCTGATTACCCTGCAGAAGCAGGCATTGGGCGTGTAAGGACAGGCTCCAAGCCGCTGTGTCCACGGCAATGAAGCGAAAGGGGCCTTGGGCCCCTTTGTCATTTCTTGCGCTTGCCTTGCTGGATGAATTGTTGCAATTGCTGATAGAACAAGGGGCTGGCGAGCGCCATATTGTCTTCTTTATGGCGGCGTGCCGGGCTGGGGGCCGAGCTTTGTATGCCGACCAGCGTCATGCGGCCGTTGAGCCGAGCCAGCATGGGCGAGCCGCTATTGCCCTCCAGCGTGTCACAGCGGTGGGTCAGCCGGCCGTCTGGCAGCAGGCCGGTAGCCTGACAGTTGCTGTGCACCAAGAGGTGGTTCAGATCATCCAGCGGGTAGCCGCCATTGGTGACTTTCCAGTTGGCCGCCTGCAGTTGTTGCTGTAGTGCGGCACTGTCGCCGGCAAATACCGGTATCACGCCACGGCTGCGGCCCAGTGGCTGGCTTAGCCGGACAAAGGCAAAGTCGCGGTTGGCGATTTTTTTCGGGATATAGGTGCCGTCGGGGCGGTGTTCCAGCCCGGCCAGGAAGCCCTTGTCGACCTGCACCTCGCTGATGCCGCTTTGCTCGGCATATTCACTGCCTGACAGCCCCACGGTAAAGCTGACGGCCGGATCGAAACGGCCACGTTTGTTGATGAAGCAATGGCCAGCGGTGACGACGACATCCTCGGCCACCAGGGTGGCGGTACACACCAGATGGCTGCGGGTTTCCAGCTGCCCCACCGGCTGCCATTGTGTGCTGTCGGGGTCGGTCTTGACGCGTTCATCCTTGCCAAAAAACAGGATGAGCTGTTCGTCCGTGGGTTTGGCCTGGGACGGCAGCGGCAACAGGCAGAGAGACAGGCAAAGCAGGGTGATGCGCAGCATGGGATGGGCTTTCAAATGCAAACGGGGCGCCGAAGCGCCCCGCAGGTATGGCTACAGCCAACGGTAGTTAGCTGTTGATTCCATGCCGATTACTTGGCAGCGGAAGCGGCCTTCTTGGCTTTGGCTTTCTTGGCCGGA
>NZ_QAJS01000014.1:0-159 GCF_003852595.1 Aquitalea sp. FJL05 | reverse complement strand
CGTCAGCAGCTTGGGCTTTTTGAGCGGAAGCGTCTTTCTTGGCTACTTTCTTAGCCTTGGCTTTCTTGGCCGGGGCGGAAGCGTCAGCAGCTTGAGCTTTCTGAGCGGAAGCTTCTACTTTCTTGGCAGCGTGCTTTTTGGCGTGGTGCTTTTTAGCGT
>NZ_QAJS01000013.1:0-179321 GCF_003852595.1 Aquitalea sp. FJL05 | reverse complement strand
CAGCCAGCCAAGCCCCGCCGTGGCGGGGCTTGGCTGGCTGGAGCTGGCGGGCTGCGGGGCTAGAAGCCCAGGCTTTCCAGCAGGTCGTCCACTTGCTGCTGGTTGGACACTGCGTCGGGCTGACCTTCCGGATTGATGACCGGGCCGTTGAGCAGGCTGCTGTCCAGATCACCTTTTTTGTGCTCGGGTGAAAACTCGACCAGCAAGGTCACCATTTCGGTTTCCAGGTTCTTGAACATGTCCATCATCTTCTTGATGACCTGACCGGTCAGATCCTGGAAGTCCTGCGCCATCACGATTTCCAGCAACTGGGTATTGGTTTCGTGGGTTTGCTGCGGCACCTGGTTCAGGTACTGGTGGGTGTCATCGGCCAGCTTTTTGAATTCCTCGGTGGACAGCTGGTTGGCATAGAGCAGGTTCCAGCGTTCCGACAGGGTTTTCGAGTGGTTGCCCAGATGGTCTTGCAGCGGCTGGGCGACATCGATGGCATTGAGCACGCGGTCGGCCGCACTCTTGGTCAGCGAGGCGATGTAGCTGAGCCGGTCGCGGGCATCCGGTATGGCGTCGGCCACGCGCTCCAGCGACTTGTCGTAGCCCATGTCACGCAGGGCATTGTGCATTTTGCGGGTGATCTGGCCGATCTGTTCATACATCTCTTCGTTATTGTCGTTCGCGCCGCCGGCATTGGGCTGGGCTGCGACTGCCACTGGGGCAGGAGCCTCTTCCTCTTTGTGCTGGCTGGCAATGCTGTCAAACAGTGCTTCGAGATCCGGTGAATCTCCGCTATCAAGAATGTGATCCGGCACGATAGCCTCTCCTCTGTGTTGACCTGGCAAGTCTGTTGGCCATGTTGATGCGTTTATTTGTTCATTGTCTGGAAGATTTTGTTCATCTTTTCTTCCAGCGTTGCGGCGGTAAAAGGTTTGACGATGTAGCCGCTGGCACCGGCCATGGCCGCTTCGACAATGTTTTCCCGCTTGGCTTCGGCAGTAATCATCATGAAGGGCAGGTGCTTGATCTGCTGGTCGGCACGTACCGCCTTCAGTAGCTCGATGCCGGTCATGTTTGGCATGTTCCAGTCGGAAACGATGAAGTCGAAGTTCTGGCTTTTCAGCTTGTGCAAGGCCACCTGGCCGTCTTCGGCTTCATCAATATTGGTAAATCCCAACTCTTTCAACAGATTGCGAACAATTCTTCTCATGGTTGAAAAATCATCGACCACCAGGAATTTGATATTCTTGTCCACCATGAATGACAGCTCCAGAAAAATGATTTTCCACGGAATCAGCAGCGCTGCGCCCTTGTTTTATTTCCTGTCGGTAAGGCTTTACCTTTGCAGGTAAGGCATCAGGGTTTCTGACAAGATGGTGGGGTCGAATTTGGCCACATAGGCATCCACCCCCACGCTGGAACCCATTGCCTTGTTGGCGTTGGAGGAGAGCGAGGAGTGCATGATGACCGGAATGCCTTTGAAGCGGACATCAGACTTGATCAGCTTGGTCAGCACATAACCGTCCATTTCCGGCATTTCCGCATCCACCAGAATGATCTTCAGATAGTCGTGCAGCGATTCGTCCTCACCCCAGCTGCGGCCAGCCAGTACTTGCAGGCGATCCCAGGCTTCGCGGCCATTGGTGGCCTGCTGGAATTTGAGGCCCATCTTTTCCAGCACGCTGGTGATTTCCTTGCGTGCCACCACCGAGTCGTCGACGAAGAACAGGTACTGGTCGTTCTCCAGTTGTGCTTGCGGGATGTCCGGCAGGCGTGGCTCGCCAATGACCGATGCCAGGATCTGTTCCACATCCAGAATGGAGATCAGCTTGCCGTCTTCCAGTTCGGTAATGGCGGTGATCATGCTGGAGTTGCTGCCGCTCATCATCATGTTTTCCGGCGCGCGTACCCGGTCCCAGTCGACACGGATGATGTGGTCGACCGAATCCACCAGAAAAGCCTGCGTGCTCTTGTTGAATTCGGTGACGATCATGGTATCGAACTTGTGCTGCCCGCGTTCGGGGTCGACAAAGCTGGCCAGTGAAATCACCGGGATGATGTTGCCGCGCAAGGACAGCACACCCTGCACCCCGAACGGCATGTTGGGGGTTTTGGTGATGGCCGGCGTCTGCGAGACTTCCCTCACCTTGAACACATTGATGCCGAAGGTTTCGCGCGTGCCCAGCGAAAACAGCAGGATTTCCATTTTGTTGGAGCCTGCCAGTTTGGTACGGGCATCGACACTGGCAAGCAAGGATGCATCTGTGGCTGACATGGTTGGTCCCTCTCCCGGGTGGTGACCCGGTCTGGTTTAGTTTTTTGCCAGGCTGAGCATTTCGCGCAGTTTCATCGACAGCTTCTGGGCTTCGAACTTGGATACATAGGCATCGACACCCACCGACTGGCCCAGCTTCTGGTTGGAAGAACCGGACAGCGAAGAGTGCATCAGTACCGGGATGCCGGCAAAGCGCGGGTCGCTCTTGATCAGCTTGGTCAGCATGTAGCCGTCCATTTCCGGCATTTCCACGTCGGTCAGCACCAGATGCAGGGTTTCAGACAGGCGCTTGCCGGACAGCTCGGCCTGCATGGCCATTTTTTGCAGTTCTTCCCAGGCGCGCATGCCGTTGATGGCGAAGCTGTACTTCACCTGCATGGCGTCCAGGGTTTGCTGTACCTGCTTGCGGGCGACGGCGGAGTCGTCGGTGAAGAAGATCATGCGTTCTTCTTCGATGGGTTCGATATTGATGAAGTGGTGGGCGTCGTCAACCAGCGAGGTTTCCGCCAGCACTTTTTCCACATCCATCATCATGGCCAGCGTGCCCTGTTCCAGCTCGGTGACGGCGGTAACCAGGCCGGCCATGCGGTTGGTGATCATGTCCGGCGGCACGCGCATGGCGGACCAGTCCAGGCGCAGAATGGTGTCCACCGCCTCCACCAGAAAGCCCTGCGTCTTGCCGTTGTATTCGGTGACGATCATGATTTCCGGCTTGTTGCTGGTGACGATGCCGGCGTATTTGGCCAGATCGATCACCGGCACCAGCGAGCCGCGCAGGCTGACCATGCCTTCGACCGACGATGGCATTTCCGGGGCGGACGTGATTTCAGGGGTGCGCATCACTTCGCGCACCTTGAACACGTTGATGCCGAAAATTTCCTTCCTCCCCGTACGCTGGTCGTGACCCAGGGAGAACAGCAGGATTTCCAGCTTGTTGGTCCCCGCCAGTTTTGTTCTGGCATCGATTTTTTTAAGAAGGTCTGACACTAAGGCATCCTAGGTGATGTTTGGAATGGTGCAGCGCAAGCGCCCGTTCTGGCGGATGTGCCATTTCTGCTGGCGCAGCGGCAGGTGGCGGCCATTTACGGTCATGACCGCAGCACTGTTTGGCTGCTTGCAGTTTATTGCATTGTTTTTAAACTTTTATGCGCGGCAATGCCGTGCTTAATAAACCACACTATAGCTACTGTTGTTGAAAACAGCCAAGCGATGCAAGGTTTTGTCTGATGCAATTACTGGTAAATAGCTGTTGCAGGCAAGAATGAGAGGAATCTATGCGCTCCGCTGGCTGATTTCCTGCCATTAATCATGCTGCGGCTTGGCGCTGTCGCAGCCTTCATCCCCATCTGTTTGCGGCATTACAACTTGTCCGGATAGCCCTGGTGGCACATGACGCTGGCGCGCAATCGCGTGCGGTTGTCGTAGTTTGGCAGGTCGACAATCCAGTCCCCCGCCGCAGAGGACATCAGCAGCGCCACTTCATGGCCTTGCTTCTGCATGATGTCGCGGAATACCGCGCCATCATCCACATGCAGCTTGCCCTGGTCGGTGGTGATGCCGTAGCTGCTGACAAAGGGGCTGGTGTTCGCTTCCGCATATTCTTTACCCGAGCCGATCAGGTATTTCCTGATGTGGCAGTCGTGCTGGCTGTCCACCTGTGGGGTGACGCTGCTGGTTTTGCTCAGGGATTGCAGCAGATCCTTGCCACTTTGCAGCAGATTGCTACACGCGCTGAGGCAGAGAACACAGCTGAGGAGAAAGATGGCCCGCATGGTGCTCCGGGGGTTCTGGCAATGCTGCGCAAGGGCAGTCTGGTTTTAGGGTCGGGCATTGTTGCAGCAGCCTGGCTGATGCATTGCGCATGCTACCGTAAATCAGCGCGCAAGCGGAATGTTTGGCCAGGTAAAAGACCCGCGAGTTGGCGGGGCTGGGGGAGCGGTCAGGATTGAATCAGGCGAATGGCCGGGCGGGTAGCGCTTGCTGTGGCATGGGCAGGCCCCGCATGAGCGCGAGCAAGCGCCATACGGTCGGCTTGCCTGAGAGCCTGCTCAGCGTGAGGACTCACGCCGCTTGTTCTGTCTTCGCAGCCAGCCGGGTTTGCAGATCCAGCCAGCCTTGTTCCGCCGCGCTGCCGTCCTTGAGTGCCACCCCGGTGCCGCCGCTGCGGCCAGCACGGATCAGCCAGGCCAGCTTGTAGGCCGCCAGCGGGTAGGGCAGGCCTTGTGGCCGCACATTGGAAATGCAGTTGCGTTCCGAATCCATGCGCCCGCTGCGCGGTGCGCTGGTGAGATAAATCCCCAGGCTGTCCGGTGAGCTCAGGCCCGGCCGCTCGCCAATCAGCATCACCACCATGGCCGCCTGCAGGCATTCGCCCACCTCGTCGGCCAGTGCCACCCGCGCTTCACTGGCAATCACCACCGGCCCCACCTGCAAGCCTTGTTGCTGCAGCAGGGGCAGGGTGGCGGCGATCAGCGGCACGGCGTGGCTGGCCACGGCGCGTGCCGACAGGCCATCGCCAATCACGAACAATACATCGCAGGCCGGTACCGGTTCCGCCAGCAGGCCGGCACGGCTGTCCGGGTGCAGCCGGCGGCCCTGGTCGGGGCGCTGCAGGTAAGCTGCGCGGCTGGCAGCGGCACTGCGCGCTGACAGCGCTGGCAGGCCCAGCGTTTGCAATTGCGTCAGCAGGCTGGCCTGATCCAGCGCGGTATGCACGGCATCGCGCGCCTGGGCGTGCGCCAGGGCAAAGCGCAGCGTTTCGCGCGTGGGCAGGCTGGCCCCCACCCGACCCAGCGCAATGCGCGCCACGGTGTGGCTGGCCAGTTCCTGCCAGCTGTCTTCGGTAATGTGGCCGGCATGCAGTGTGCTGCTGACTGGCAATGGTGCATTCATCAGAAGGTCTCCATCAGTTGCAGCAGGGCTTGCTGGCGGTCTTGCGCCTGCAAGCGGCCTGCGCGGGTAATGGCCATGCTCTCCAGCCAGTCTTCGAATTCCGGTGCCCGCTTCAGCCCCAGCAACTGGCGCAGATAGAGCGCGTCGTGGAAGGAGGTGCTCTGGTAACCGAGCATGATGTCGTCGGCACCCGGCACGCCGATGATGAAATGGATGCCGGCCGTGCCCAGCAGGGTGAGCAGGCTGTCCATGTCGTCCTGGTCGGCTTCGGCGTGGTTGGTGTAGCAGATGTCGCAGCCCATGGGCAGGCCCAGCAGCTTGCCGCAGAAGTGGTCTTCCAGCCCGGCGCGGATGATCTGCTTGCCGTTGTACAGGTATTCCGGGCCGATGAAACCGACCACGGTGTTCACCAGCAAGGGTGAGAAATGCCGTGCCACCGCATAGGCGCGCACTTCGCAGCTTTGCTGGTCCACGCCCCAGTGGGCATTGGCCGACAAGGCGCTGCCCTGGCCGGTTTCGAAATACATCACATTGTCGCCCACCGTGCCACGGCCCAGTTGCTGTGCCGCTTGTTGTGCCTCGGCCAGCACTGCCAGATTGATGCCGAAGCCGCTATTGGCTTTTTCCGTGCCGGCAATCGACTGGAACACCAGATCCACCGGCGCGCCGCGCTCGATCAGCTCCAGCGTGCTGGTGACGTGGGTGAGCACGCAGCTTTGGGTGGGGATGGCATAGCGCTGGCGCACTTCGTCCATCATGGCCAGCATGCTGTGAATGGTTTCCGGGCTGTCACTGGCCGGATTGATGCCGATCACCGCGTCGCCGGCACCGTACAGCAGGCCGTCCAGCATGGCCGCCGCGATGCCGCGGGCGTCGTCGGTGGGGTGGTTGGGCTGCAGGCGCACCCCCATGTGGCCGGGCAGGCCCTGGGTATTGCGAAAGCGGGTGATCACCCGGCATTTGCTGGCCACCCACACAAGGTCCTGGTTGCGCATCAGCTTGCTGACGGCGGACACCATTTCCGGGGTCAGGCCGGGAGCCACCGCCGCCAGCATGGCGCTGCTGGCGGCATCGGACAGCAGCCAGTCACGCAGGCCGCCCACCGTCAGCTGGCGGATGGCGGCAAAGGCCTGGGCGTCGTGGCTGTCGATGATCAGGCGGCTGATTTCATCCTGCTCGTAAGGAATCAGCAGCTCGTTGAGAAAGGTCACCAGCGGCACGTCGGCCAGGCACATCTGTGCGGCTACCCGCTCTTCGGCGCTGCTGGCGGCAATGCCGGCCAGCTGGTCGCCGGAGCGCAGCGGCGTGGCGCGGGCCAGCAGGGTTTTCAGATCGTCAAAGCGGTAACGGCGCGGGCCGATGGTGATGGCGTAGGACATGGTTTGTCGGGGTGCGCCAGGCACACCCCGCCTTTCATTATTTGCTGCTGGCGACAGCCGGTTTCAGACGTGCGGCATCACTGCCTTCCAGCAGGACATCGCTGGCTGCTGCCGCACGCTGGCGGTGGGTCAGCAGGTAGTAGGCATAAGCCACGGCCAGGCTGCCGGCAAAAATCAGGGCCAGCAGCTGGTTGTACCAGATCATGGCAATCAGGCAGACCACGGCGCAGGCCAGGGCCAGGCCCGGCAGCAGCGGATAGGCCGGGGCGCTGAACGGGCGGGCCAGCGCGGGTTCGCTGCGGCGCAGCTTGAACAGCGCCAGCATGGACACGATGTACATCACGATGGCACCGAACACCGACAGGGTGACGATATTGGCAGTCAGCGGCTGGCCTGCGATCTGGATCAGGTCGTCACTGAAGATGGCGGCGATGCCGACGAGGCCGCCAACGATGATGGCGCGGTGCGGCGTCTTGAAACGCGGGTGGATCACCGCCAGCAGCGGCGGCAGGTAGCCGGCACGGGCCAGCGCGAAGATCTGGCGCGAATAGCCCATGATGATGCCGTGGAAGCTGGCAATCAGCCCCAACAGGCCCAGCCATACCAGCATGTGCAGCCAGCCGCTGTTACTGCCCACGATCAGCTTCATCGCCTGCGGCAGCGGGTCGTTGATATTGGCCAGCTTGCTCCAGTCGCCCGCGCCACCGGCCATGATCATCACGCCCATGGCCAGCGCCACCAGGGTGAGAATGCCGGCCACATAGGCACGGGGAATGGTGCGGCTGGGGTCCTTGGCTTCTTCGGCGGCCATGGCAGCGCCTTCGATGGCGAGGAAGAACCAGATGGCAAACGGAATGGCGGCAAACATGCCACCGATGGCGCTCAGGCTGAAGCTGTCGCTGCTGGCCCAGCCGTGGTGGGTGAAGTTGTCCCAGCTGAAGCCCGGAGATACCACGCCCATGAACAGCAGCAGTTCAAAGATGGCCAGCAGGGTGACCACCAGCTCGAAGGCCGCCGCCACGCTGACGCCGACGATATTCAGCGCCATGAACACGATGTAGGCACCGCAGGCAATCCACTTGGCGCTCAGTTCAGGAAACTGCACGTTCAGATAAGCACCAATGGCCAGCGCGATGGCCGGCGGGGCAAACACGAATTCGCACAAGGTGGCAAAGCCGGCGATAAAACCGCCCACCGGGCCAAAGGCGCGGCGGGCATAGGCAAACGGCCCGCCGGCATGCGGAATGGCGGTGGTCAGCTCGGTAAAACTGAAAATGAAGGCCGTGTACATGATGGCCACGAAGATGGAACTGAGCAGAAAGCCCAGCGTGCCGGCCTGCGCCCAGCCATAGCTCCAGCCGAAATATTCGCCCGAGATCACCAGTCCGACGGCGATCCCCCACAGTTGCCAGCCGCCCAGCTTGCGTGCCAGGCCATGATTGCTGCTGCTCATCAAATTTCCCCTTGTTTTGTCACTGCTCCCTGTCCAGCGCTCTGGCGACTGGTTCCTGCTGTGCATGCTAGGCAGTGGCTTGCCGGTGGCGTTATCGAAAATCGGAAAACAATTTGTGCCGGATTGCTGGCGGGGCGGGTATGGGGAAAGTCTGTGCAAAAGCCGTGCCGGCTGCTGGTCTTGCTGCGGTGCACGCAATGGGCGCTGCGGGTGGAATCAGGCACCAGGATGAGGCATGGCGTGCTGGCGTTTGCACCGAGGCAGGGAAATTGCCGATTTACGATAGCAATGACCCGCTGCTGGCCGGGGATGGGCTGGTGCGCTTCTTGCTGTGACTGTCTGCATCAGGCAATGCAGGAGCAGGCAATGGTGCCGCTGGGACATGGAATATCGCTGCAGTTCGTTACCCGACTGGCAGAAGACGCCGCCGATCAGGCCGCCTTCATCAGTGGCTGGCAGCAGGATTACGCGCAGATTTCCTGCGGGCGTTTTGCCGGCCGGCTGGATGAACTCTGTCTGGGGCGCTTGCAGGTGTTTCGCGAATACTCGGCCCGGGAAACCTTTCAGCTGTGCCAACCATGGCCGGGGGCGATCTGGTTTGGCATTCCGGTGCCGGGCAGTGGCGAGCGGCTGCGTTTTCATGGCCGCGGCGTGCCGCCGGCTGCGGTGCTGGTGGCGATGGGTGGCAGCGATTTTTCATTGCGCACACCGGATGATTTCACCATCTACGGCGTGGTGCTGGAACAGGCGGTGCTGCAGCAGCGACACCTGCAATTGTTTGGCCGGGAAATGCCGGCGCGCTGGCTGCAAACCGCCGCCGTGCAGCTGCCGCAGGCCAGCCATCTGGCACTGTGCAGCCAGTTGGGCGAGCTGCTGGCGCTGGCGCGGGAGACACCGGACCGCATAGGACGGCAGCTGTTGCTGGATTGCTCGGCCGATGCGCTGCTGCTGGCTCTGGCGCAGGCCTTGCCGGCTACGGTGGCCGGGCGCGATAGCAGCAGCCAGCGGCACTGGCAATGGGTGGAGCAGGCGCGACAGCACGCCTTGCACCCGGCGGCGCGGCAGTTGACGGTGGAAGATTTGTGCCGCGAATTGCACGTGACCCGGCGTACGCTGCAAAACGGTTTTCAGCAAGTGACCGCCATGAGCCCGCTGCCCTTCTTGCGCGCCTTGCGGCTGAACCAGGTGCGCCGCCTATTGCGTGCGCCGCAGGGGGCCGCCGACAGCATCCAGCAACTGGCCGAAGACTGGGGCTTTGCCACGCCCAGCCACTTCAGTTACGACTACCGCCGGCTGTTTGGCGAAACGCCCAGCCAGACCCGGCAGCGGCCACACGGCTGAGTCGGTATCAGCCCCCTTGCAGGGCCAGTTGCTGCTGCACCAGCATGCCGACACGGGTGAGGGCGGCGACATAGCGCTCGTCCAGCGGGTAGCAGCAGGACAGGCGCATGGCATTGCGGTAACGGCCGCCCGGCGAATACAGCGGGCCGGGCATGATGCTGATGTTTTCGGCCAGGGCGGCATGGAATAGCGCCACGCTGTCGCAGGCTTCCGGCAGCTCCAGCCAGATCAGAAAGCCACCGGCGGGGTCGGTGGCGCGGGTGCCCGCCGGGAAATGGCGGGCGATCAGGCCGCGCACTTTTTCCACATGCTGGGCGTAGTGGCGCTTGAGTGCGCGCAGGTGATGGTCGTAGCCGCCAGACTCCAGAAACGCGCCCAGCGTTTCCGACAGCACCATGGGCTGGGCCACCGAGGAGGCAAACTTCAGCTTGCGCAAGGCCGTGCCAAAGCGTCCACCTTCCATCCAGCCGATGCGGAAATCCGGGGCCAGTGTCTTGGTGTAGCTGGTGCAGAAGATGATCCAGCCATCTTCGTCAAAGGCCTTGGCCGCGGGTGCCTGGGTGTCGCTGAATTGCAGCTCGGCATACAGGCCGTCCTCGATCAGCGGCACCTGATAGTGATTCACCAGCCGCGCCAGCCGCTTCTTGGCTTCCAGCGGCATGCTGCAGCCCAGCGGATTGTGAATGTTGGGCATGGCCACCAGCGCGCTGATGCGGCCTTCCGACAGCAACAGCTCTACCGCATCCACCGACAGCCCATGCTGAGGGTCGGTGGGAATCTCCACGGCTTTCAGGCCCAGGCTGGCAAACAGCGGCAGCAGATTGAAATAGGTAGGCGATTCCAGCCCCACGGCATCGCCCGGCTTGGTGACGGCGCGCAGTGCCAGCTGCAGCGCCTCCATGCAGCCATTGGTGAGAATGATGTTTTCCGCCTGCAAGGCCATGCCCAGCTCCATGCTGCGGCGGGCAATCTGTACCCGCAGCCGTTCCGAGCCGGGCGGCAGGGCATAGGTGCTGACCATGCCGGGCTGGCGCCGCAATATCTGGCCCATCAGCCGTGCCAGCTTGTTGCCGGGGTAGAAGTCGCTGCCGCGCGGGCAGGCCAGTGCCAGGTCGATGAAGCCGGGCGTCTGCTGGGCATCCAGCACGGTGCCGATCAGGTCCAGTACCTTGTTCTCGGTCGGTTTGGCCACGCTGCTTTGCATCATGGCCGAGCGTGCCGGCGAGGGCAGGCGGGCGCGCACATAGTAGCCGGACTGTGGCCGGGCCTCGATCAGCCCACGGTCTTCCAGCACGCGGTAAGCGGCCACTACGGTATTCAGGCTCAGTTGCCGGCTTTGCGAGGTGCGGCGCACCGAAGGCAGGCGCGAGCCGGGTGGCAGCGTGCCACGGGCAATCGCCAGTGACAGGTCTTCGGCCAGTTGCTGGTAAAGCGTGGCGCTGGCAGCGCTGCTGCGGGGCTGGGGTGAGCTGGGCATGGCAAGGAGTCCGGGCAAGACAGGTAACAGGCAGACAATGCCGCAGCCGCTGCCGGAGCGACAGTGACAGTGCCCGGCATAGTCTGTGGTGACAGTTACAATAAACCTGACACTGTCACCATGACAATAGTGGATTATTGCAGCTGTCACCATGTGACTCACCCGCCTTAGCATGATGGGGAAGCGCCGCACTGTGGCCGGCGCATGCACACCGGAGCCCTGACATGCTGGAAGTCGCCTTGCTGTCCTATGTGGGCGTGATGTCCATCACGCCCGGTCCCAACAATCTGATGCTGGCCAGTTCCGGCGTCAATTACGGTTTTCGTCGCACCCTGCCGCACATGCTGGGTATCAGCCTGGGCTGTGCGGCGCAGGTGTTCATCACCGCCAGCCTGCTGGCCTGGGCCTTGCAATGGCTGCAGGCAGCGCGGCTGCCGCTGGCGGTGGCCGGCTGTATCTATCTGCTATGGCTGTCGTGGAAGATCGCCCGCTCCAGCTCGCCGCAAGGCGTGGCCGAGGGCCGGCCGATGAGTTTCATCGCGGCGGCCCTGTTCCAGTGGGTGAATCCCAAGGCCTGGGTGATGGTGCTCAATGCCGCCATTCTGTTCATGCCGGCCGATGGCAGCCAGCGCCTGAGCGCAGCCTTGCTGCTGGCCGTCATCTTTGCCGTGGTCAATCTGCCCTGTATCAGCCTGTGGGCCTGGCTGGGTGAGCGCTTGCGCCACCTGCTGTCTGCGGCGCGTGGCCTGTTGCTGTTCAACCTCAGCATGGGGCTGCTGATGGCCGGCACCGCCGTGTATCTGCTGCTGGATGAGCTGCGCCATGCCATGCCACTCTGATACAGCATGCCGGCTTGTCCGGATTTGACAGTATCTTGTCTGTGACAGGCCTGCTGTGCGGATCATGCGGTCGATAGACTGTGTCCATATTTCTCCCAAGGACCTCTATCATGAGCAAGGCAGCCCTGCTGGTAATTGATGTACAGGATTCGTTTTTACAGCGCGACTACTGGGACGAGGCGGCCTTGCCGCCGTTTCGAGCCAGGCTGCTGGCACTGATTGCCGGCGCGCGCGCTGCCGGGGTGCCGGTGGTCTATGTCTTGCACGAGGATGGCGACGGCCCGTTTGCCGCTGCCAGCGGGCTGGTGCGGCCCATGGCGTGGTTGCCGGATGCACCGGATGCCATCTTCATCAAACACGTGCACAATGCCCTGCTGGAGTCCGGCCTGCAGCCCTGGCTGGCCGAGCGTGGCATCGGCAAGCTGCTGGTGTCGGGCATCCGTACCGAGCAGTGCTGCGAAACCACCACCCGCGTGGCATCCGATCTGGGCTTTGCGGTGGATTTTGTCAGCGAGGCCACGCTCACCTTTGCCATGCGTCACCCGCTCAGCGGCAGGGTGTTTAGTGCCGATGAAATCCGCGAAAAAACCGAGCTGGTGCTGGCCGGCCGCTTTGCCGACATCGTCACGGTGGAGCAGGCGCTGGCGCGGCTGTAGGCGACCCATTTATCTGGCAAGCAGGCCATGGCGGCCGACTGCTGTTACGGAGCAAGTTTCATGCCCTTGAAGGATGTTTTGCAGGCGCTGGCCATCGTGCTGATCTGGGGCGTCAATTTCGTGGTGATCAAGTACGGTGTGGCCGATGTGCCGCCACTGCTGCTGGGAGCCTTGCGCTTCATGCTGGCGGCTTTTCCTGCCGTGCTGCTGGTGCGCCGGCCCAGCCTGCCCTGGGGCTGGGTGGTGGCTTATGGCTTGTGCGTGGGCTTTGGCCAGTTTGCCTTCCTGTTTTCCGCCATCAAGCTGGGCATGCCGGCTGGCCTTGCCTCGGTGGTGCTGCAATCGCAGGCATTCTTTACCCTGATTCTGGCCGGGCTGATGCTGCATGAACGCTGGCAGGCGGCGCAGATTCTGGGCCTGTTGTGTGCCTGTGCTGGCCTCGCGCTGATTGGCCTGGCCAAGGGCGGCAGCATGACCGCCATCGGCTTTGGTCTGACACTGGCGGCGGCGGTCTGCTGGGCTTCGTCCAACATCATCGTGCGGCTGATGGGCAAGGCCGGCCACACGGTGCAGCCATTAAACCTGGTGGTGTGGTCCAGCCTGGTGCCGCCGCTGCCTTATCTGGCCATGTCGTGGTGGCTGGAAGGGCCGGCGCGCATGGAGCTGGCGCTGCGCCATTTCTCGGCGGGTTCTTTCCTGGCGGTCGCCTACCTTTCCTTCATGGCCACGCTGCTGGGCTATGGCATGTGGAGCCGCCTGCTCAGCCGCCATCCGGCCAACAAGGTCGCGCCGTTTTCCCTGCTGGTGCCGGTGGTGGGGGTGCTCACCTCGGCCCTGCTGCTGGGGGAGCGACTCAGCCTGTTGCAGGCCGCAGGCAGCGTGATGTTGCTGGCGGGTCTGGTGGTGAACGTGTTTGGCGGCATGGTGCTGGCGCGCTGGCGGCGCGGGGCGGTGGCCCATGGCGCGTGAGGTCTGGTTTGTCCTGCCGCCGCGTTTCATGCTGCTGGATTTTGCCGGCCCGGCCGAGGCTTTTCGTATTGCCACCGAATTTGGCGCGGATTTCAGCTTGCATTACGCGGCGGTAGAGCCGGAGGTGCGCTGCTCGCTGGGCTTGCCGCTGGGCGGCATGGCTGTGCTGCCACAGCAATTGCCGGATGACAGCCTGATCATCATCCCCGGTGCCGACTGCTCGGCCGAGGCTTATGCCATGCCCGAGGCGCGGCAGATCGTGCGCTGGCTGGCTACGCGCATCGATCCACAGCGGCAGTTGCTGGCCACCATCTGTTCTGCCGCCTTGCTGGCCGGTGCCGCCGGCTTGCTGGCGGGGCGGCAGTGCACCACTCATCACAGCCTGATTGCGCGCCTGCAAGCCAGCGATGCCAGCGCCCGGGTGCAGGAAAACCGGGTATTCGTGCAGGATGGCCGCTTGTGGACCAGTGCCGGCATCACCGCGGGTATCGATCTGGCGCTCTACCTGATCAGCCAGCTGGCTTCGCCGGCCATTGCCCGCGATGTGGCGCGGGAAATGGTGGTGTACTTCCGCCGCTCCGGGCAGGATGCCCAGCTCTCGCCCTGGCTGGCCCATCGCAATCACCTGCATCCGGCGGTGCACAAGGTGCAGGACCTGATTGCCGCCAAGCCGCAGGATGACTGGAGCCTGCCGGCGCTGGCCGGGTTGGTGCATGTCAGCCCACGCCACCTGTCGCGGCTGTTCCGCGAACATGCTGGAGTTTCGGTACACGATTATCATCTGGCGCTGCGGGCTGCCCTGGCCGGGCAGTGGCGTGCCGCCGGCCTGTCCAAGGAAAAGGCCGCGCTGGCCGCAGGTTTTTCCTCGGCCCGGCAATGGCAGCGCGCCCTGCAGTCGGCCCCTGCGGGCTGACAAAAATTAACTCAAGTTTACCTGTTGCCAGCCGATATAATGCTGACGCTGCGGGATGGACCCTCCGCAATCCGCATCCAGAACAAGTAGAAATGGTAATCGCCATGAACACCTGCACTCGCCGTATGGCCGCCGTATCCCTGTTGCTGGGCCTGACTGCCTGCGCCTCCGCCAGCCAGCCCGCCGCCGAGTCAGCCATGCGCCCACTGGCCGAGCCGCCAGCCAGCAGCGGCAGCTTTACCGGCGTTGGCTATGCCGGCCCCGGCATCGAACCGGAAGCCCCCAAAGTGGTGGTGAAAGAAGTGAATCCCTATGCGCCGGTGATCATCCGTGCCACCGGCAATGGTGCCGCGCCTTATACCTCGGCGCTGACCCCGTCCCAGCGCAAGCTGCTGTCGATGCGTGCCGCCCGGCTGGATGCTTACCGCTCCATTGCGGAACAGGTGCAGGGCATGAAGCTGGTGGGTAACAGCTCGGTGGCCAATATGGTGGCCACCAGCGACGGCTTCCGCACTTATGTGGATGCCTATCTGCGCGGTGTGCGCATGGTGTCCACCAATTTGCTGCCGGACGGCACCAGCGAAGCCGTGGCCGAAATCACCCTGGATCAGGATTTCTACAAGCAATACAAGAACGCCCTGGAAAAAACTGGTAGTGTGATGAAGGCAGCCCAGCAAAATGGTGTTGCCGGTGTCGAGTGCACCGAGGGCAACTGCGGAGCCTCGCGTTACGAAAGCAATTTTTACGTAGCCCACTGATGACGATACGTTTGCTTACCTGCAAAGTTGCCGCCCTTGGGGCGGCTTTTGCTTTGTGTGCCCCTGTGTGGGCCGCGCCGATTACCGCCGAGGGCATGGCCGCCATGGATGCCGGCAGTCCGGCTGCGCGTGAAATGGCGATTCGCGATGCCTTGCAGCAGGCTGCCATCAGCAATGGCGCCGAGCTGCAATCGCTGCAGCTGATGGAGTCCGGCAATGTCAGCGAAAGCAGCGTGCTGTCTGCGCCATCGCTGCAGGGCAAGGTCAAGATCCTGCAGGAGTACAACAGCGATGGCGTGTATCACGTGCGGCTGAGCATAGACCCGCAAGCCAGCGCAAGCGGACCGGTAGGCAGTGCGCCCAAGCCGACGCAAAACGCCAGCTGCGGCATGCCGGCGGGGCGTAGTCTGCGTCGCAAGCTGCTGACCACCTATTTCTATGTGGCCAACCCTGCCGAGGCCAATGACCTGCAGGATCTGGCCACGGCGCTGCCCGGCGAGATGGCGCGCCGCCTGCGCCAGCAGGGGCCGTTTGACGTGCGTAATGCCAGCCACCTGACCGTGCTGAGCAATATGGCTGCCGACGAACCGGTGGCCGGCTGGGATACCGTGCGCGAGCTGGGCCGGCGCGAGGACGTGCAGTTCGTCATCGCCGGACGGGTACTGTCTACCGCAGTGGTGGGCAAGAGCCTGCGCCACACCATGTATGAATCCAACAATACCAGCCAGCAGGGCGCGTATTACACCGGACCGCTGGCCGGGCTGTTTGGCGGTGCGCTCAAGTACACGCCATCGGCACGGCAGTTTGACATGGAACTGTGGGTGTATGACGCGCTGACCGGCGCAGTACTGGCCGACCAGCGCTTCAGCCGCGTAGCCCAGGGCAAGGTGGTAGCGCAATTGCCGGCCCCGTTTGCCACCACCGCTTTCTGGCAGGGTGATTACGGCAAGGCGGTGGATGGCCTGCTGGATCAGGCGAGCCGCCAGCTGGTGGATCTGGTCAGCTGCATTCCGCTGTCGGCCAAGGTGGTGAAAGTGGAAGATGGCCGTCAGCTGTTCATCAATGTGGGCGGGCTGGATGGCATGAAGGTGGGCGACCAGATGCTGCTGTACAAGCCGCGCTCGGCGCAGATTCTGCGCAGTGGCGGCGGCGTGCGCGAACTGGGTGTGCCGGAGGATTTGTCCGGCACCATCAGCATTACCCAGGTGCAGCCCAATTTCTCCATCGCCCAGGTGCAAAGCGCCCGGCTCAAGGTGGAGGAGGGGGATTACGTCCGTTTCATGACCAGGCGTTAAATCCCTCACCACCATGACAAAGCCCCGCCAGCGTGCGGGGCTTTGTCATGCGGCAGGCCTGGCTTCAGGCCTGTTCGGCAAACTTCAGCAGGGTGTCGCCGGCCAGGCGGTAGCGTACCCATTCGGACTGGGCGGCTGCGCCAAAGGATTCGTAGAAATCGATGGCCGGCTGGTTCCAGTCCAGCACGCTCCATTCGAAGCGGCCGCAGCCCTTGGCCACGGCCAGTTGCGCCAGATGGCGCAGCAGCCGTTTACCCGCACCGCTGCCGCGTGCCGCGGGGGTGATGTACAGGTCTTCCAGATACAGGCCGGATTTGCCCAGCCAGGTGGAATAGCTGAAAAAATACACCGCGTAGCCGATGGGCTGACCGTGCTGCAGGCAGATCAGGCTTTCGGCGCTGGCATCGGCACCAAACAGCGACTCCTCGATATCGGCCACGCTGGCGACCACTTCCTGTTCGGCTTTTTCATAGATGGCCAGCTCACGGATGTAATGCAGGATCAGCGCGGCATCGGCGCGGGTGGCGGGGCGAATTTCTATGCTCACAAGCAACTCCTGGTTCGAGCGGAACAGCCCGCTTCAATACGTCAAGTGCAATGAAAAGGGCCGGTTTGCCCGGCCCTGCGTGTCAGGAATACCAACAAGAATACCAATAAGCGGCGATCAGCCGGCCAGCCAGTTACCCGGGTGGGCCTCCAGCCAGGTCTTGATGTTGCGGGCATCGTTGACGCGGGCCGAGTTGCCGCCGGCAGCCAGCAGTACGATGATCAAGGGCTGCGAACCGACCGTGGCCTGCATCACCATGCAGCGGCCAGCTTCCTGGATGTAACCGGTTTTCTGGATGCTGATGTCCCAGTTGCCTTCGCGCACCAGCGCATTGCTGTTGCGGTACTGCAGCACGCGGTTGCGTACCGAGACGATCTGGTGTTCCGGCGTGGTGGTAAAGGCGCGGATCAGCGGGTAGCTGTGGGCGGCCTTCACCATGCGTGCCAGATCACCGGCGGTGGAGGTGTTGCGCAGATCCAGGCCGGTGGGGTCGTAGAACACGGTTTCGTTCATGCCCAGGCTACGTGCCTTGCGGTTCATGCGCTCGACGAAGGCCGCCGTGCCACCCGGCAGGGCGGTACGGGCCAGCGTGGCGGCGGCGCGGTTTTCCGAGGACATCAGTGCCAGCAACAGCATTTCCTTGCGCGGCAGGGTAGTGCCTACGGCCAGCCGCGAGGTGGTATTTTTCAGACGATCGATTTCGGCATCGGATACCGAAACCTCCTGTTCCAGCGATACGCCTGAATCCAGCAGCACCATGGCGGTCATCAGCTTGCTGATGGAGGCAATCGGCATGCGTTGATGGATGTTCTTTTCGTATAGCGGCTCGCCGGTGGCACCGTTCAGTACCAGCACCGAGTGCGAACTCAGGCGCGGTGCTGCATGGTCGGCCATCTGGCTGGCAACCATGACGCCCGGTGGCGGCGCGGCCACTGCCGGCATCGCCAGGGCGGCGGAAACCAGCAGGGCGGCAAATTTTCTCAGCATAAGAGATACACTCCCGTGTCTTGTCGTTGGAGATACAGCCTGTCAGAAATCATGCTTTCATCATATTGATGCGCAAGGATTCTTCATCTCGCCTCGTGATCGGGCTGCTTGTATTTTAAACAATGTTTTGCCTCTCAGGCAGGCAATTTTGCAGGTAAAAATCAATTACGCAGCGGGAGTGAGTTAAAAACGTTATCGGCGTAAAATCGACCGACTTGAACCCGCTCAGAAAAGCCATGCTGCTTACATTTCCGGATAGCCCGTTTCGCCTGCACCAGCCCTTCGCCCCGGCTGGCGACCAGCCCGCCGCCATTGCCCAGCTGGTAGAGGGGCTGGACGACGGCCTGTCCTACCAGACCCTGCTGGGGGTCACCGGTTCCGGCAAGACCTTCACCATGGCCAATGTCATCGCCCGCACCGGTCGGCCTGCCATCATCATGGCCCACAACAAGACGCTGGCGGCGCAGCTGTACAGCGAGATGCGCGAGTTTTTCCCGGAAAACGCGGTCGAGTATTTTGTTTCCTACTACGACTACTATCAGCCGGAAGCCTACGTCCCCAGCCGCGACCTGTTCATCGAAAAAGACTCCAGCATCAACGAACACATCGAGCAGATGCGCTTGTCGGCCACCAAGTCCATCCTCGAGCGGCCGGACTGCATCATCGTGGCCACGGTATCCGCCATCTACGGTATTGGGGACCCCTCCGACTACCACCAGATGATCCTGCATCTGAAAGAGGGCGAAAGCACCCCGCAGCGCAGCATCATCAGCCGCCTCACCACCATGCAGTACGACCGCAATGATGTCGATTTCGGCCGCGGCACCTTCCGCGTGCGCGGCGACGTGATCGACATCTTTCCGGCAGAAAGCAGCGATACCGCCCTGCGTGTCAGCCTGTTTGACGATGAGGTTGAAACGCTCACCCTGTTCGATCCGTTGACAGGCGTGACCAAACAGCGGGTAGGGCGCTTTACCGTTTTCCCCTCCAGCCACTATGTGACGCCGCGCGATACCGTGCTCAAGGCCTGCGAAAAGATCAAGCTGGAACTGGCCGAGCGCGTGGCGTGGTATCTGAAGGAAGGCAAGCTGGTGGAGGCGCAGCGCATCGAACAGCGCACGCGCTTTGATCTGGAAATGCTGTATGAAATGGGCTTCTGCAAGGGCATCGAAAACTACTCGCGCCATTTTTCCGGCCGTGCGCCGGGCGATGCACCGCCGACACTGATCGACTACCTGCCGAAAAATGCGCTGATGTTCATCGATGAATCGCATGTCACCGTGCCGCAGGTGGGCGCGATGTACAAGGGTGATGCCGCGCGCAAGAGCAATCTGGTGGACTACGCCTTCCGCCTGCCCTCGGCAGTGGACAACCGGCCATTGAAATTCCACGAATTCGAACAGCTGATGCCGCAGACCATTTTTGTTTCGGCCACCCCGGCCGCTTACGAGAAAGAGCATGCCGGGCAGGTAGTGGAGCAGGTGGTGCGGCCGACCGGTCTGGTTGATCCGGTGATCGAGATTCGCCCGGTAGCCACCCAGGTGGATGATTTGCTGTCGGAAATCCGCTTGCGCATGGAGCTGGGCGAGCGGGTGCTGGTGACTACGCTCACCAAGCGCATGTCCGAACAGCTGGCAGATTACTACACCGAGCACGGCATCAAGGTGCGCTATCTGCACAGCGACATCGACACCGTGGAACGGGTGGAAATCATCCGCGACCTGCGTCTGGGCATGTTCGACGTGCTGATTGGCATCAACCTGTTGCGCGAGGGGCTGGATATTCCGGAGGTGAGCCTGGTGGCGATTCTGGATGCTGACAAGGAAGGCTTCCTGCGTTCGGACCGCTCGCTGATCCAGACCATCGGTCGCGCCGCGCGTAACCTCAACGGCAAGGCGCTGCTGTACGCCGACCGCATTACCGATTCCATGCGTCGTGCCATGGATGAAACCGAACGCCGCCGTAACAAGCAGCTGGCTTTCAATGCCGAACACGGCATCGTGCCGCAGGGCATCAACAAGAAGATCAAGGACATCATCGACGGCGTCTACAGCGTGGAAGACCAGCGCAAGCGGCTGGTGGACGAGGCCAAGGTGGCCATGATGGACGAAAAGACGCTGGCCAAGGAAATCAAGCGGCTGGAAAAGGAAATGATGGAGGCCGCGCGCAATCTGGAGTTCGAAAAAGCCGCGCATGTGCGCGACGAACTGAAGGCGCTGAAGGAAAAAATGTTCATCGGCGACCTGTAAGTAAACCAGGCTACGCAGCAACAAGCCCCCTCCGACATGGCGTCGGCGGGGGCTTTTCTATTGGGAGGCAGCGGGTCAGGCCGGCTGACTGGCCGCCTGTGCTGCCAGTTGCTGCTTGCGGTAGCGCTGGGCCAGCACCGCGCAGGTCATCAACTGGATCTGGTGAAACAGCATCAAGGGCAGCACGATGGAGCCGATGGCATGGCCGGCAAACAGCACCTTGGCCATGGGCACACCGCTGGCCAGACTCTTTTTCGAGCCGCAGAACACGATGGTGATCTGGTCGGCACGGTCAAAACCCAGCTTGCGGCTGGAGTAGGCAGTCAGCCCCAGCAGGATGGCCAACAGCAGGCCGCATACCAGTAGCAGGCCCAGCAGCGATTGCGGCGGGGTTTGTTGCCACAGGCCGCTAATGACCGCCGCACTGAAGGCAGTGTAGACCACCAGCAGGATGGAGCCTTGGTCGACATAGCGTAGCAAGGGCTTGTGCTTGTCCACCCAGCCGCCCATCCAGCGGCGGGCGATCTGGCCGGCGATAAAGGGCAGCAACAATTGCAGCACGATGTCGGTAATCGACCCCATGCCCTGATCGCTACCGTGATGGCTGATCACCAGCATGCCCACCAGCAGCGGCGTGATGAAAATGCCGAAGATATTGGATGCGGTGGCACTGCAGATGGCGGCCGGGATATTGCCCTGTGCCATCGAGGTAAAGGCGATGGACGACTGCACCGTGGACGGCAGCATGCACAGATAGAGCACGCCCAGATACAGCTCTGGCGTGACCAGCGGGCCGAGCAGCGGCTTGAGCGCCAGACCCAAGGCCGGAAACAGCAGGAAGGTGCAGGCCAGTACCGTCAGGTGCAGCTTCCAGTGGGTGGCCCCGGCAATCACCGCTTCGCGTGACAATTTGGCACCGTGCAGGAAAAACAGCAGGCCGATGGCCAGGGTGGTAATCAGGTTCAGGACCTGTGCCACCTCGCCCTGACAGGGCAGCAGGCTGGCCAGTGTCACCGTGGCAATCAGCGCCAGGGTGAAGGAATCGATCATTTTCAGCATGAGGCCACTCGTATTACGACAAGGAATCAGCTTGCTATTGAAACCGCAAACGATTCAGACTACAAATTCATTTATCGGATCAATACATGATTTTTTATTATGAATATCAGTTTGCGGCAGTTGCAGGTGTTTCGTGCGGTGGCCCGCTTGCGCAGTTTCAGCCGTGCCGGTGATGAAATCGGCCTGACCCAGCCGGCGGTCAGCCGCTGCGTGCGTGAACTGGAGGCCGAGCTGGGCATGCGCCTGCTGGACCGCACCACGCGTGAAGTGGAGCTGACCGCCGCCGGCTTGCGTTTTGCCGGCCAGCTGGGACGGCAGCTGGACGAACTGCAACTCTTGCTGGAGGAGGCGCGCAAGGAGGGCGAGCAGGCGCATGGCACGGTGCACATCGCCAGCAGCCCCACCTTGTCGGCCAGCCTGATGCCAGCCTTGCTGGCACACTGCGCGCAGCAGTATCCGCATATCCGGCCAGTGCTGCACGACCAGGTACAGCGGCTGAACATCGACAGCGTGCGCAGCGGCGAAGTGGATTTCGGCATCGTGGTGGAACCGGATGCCATGGATGAACTGGAATGCCAGCCCTTGCTGGACGATGGCTTCTGGCTGATCTGTCGCGACGATCACCCGCTGGCCGGCAAGTCCACGCTGAACTGGGGGGAACTGGATGGCCAGCCGCTGGTGTTGCTGGATTACAATTCGGGCAGTCGCCCCATCATCGACCGCATTCTGGCCAGCCAGGGCGCACATTGCCCGGTGGTGCAGCAGCTGGGGCATTCCAGCTCGGTCTTCCAGATGGTGCAGGCCGGCATCGGCATCAGCGTGTCGCCCGGTCTGGCGCTGCCGCTGCCAGCGGGCTCGCGTCTGGTCGTGCGTCCACTAGTGCCCGAGCAGCGCCGCACCATCATGCTGATACGCCGCCGCCAGCGCTCGCTGTCGCCGGTGGCGGAGCGCCTGTGGCAGCTGGCCTTGCAACTGGGGCCGCAATTGCAGGAAATCGCCAGCGCTACACAGGCTGGCCGTGCCGTCGCCGTCTGAGCTTGTGGTTGGGCGCGGCTGCTTTGATGAATCCGCTGTCATGGTGATGGCGGACTTACCCGGACAAGTGCAATGAAAAAACACGCTCGCCTGCTGGCATTGGCCCTGGGGCTGCTCTGGCATGCCGCCAGCCAGGCAGATCAAACCATCGTGCTGTTCCGCCATGCGGAGAAACCGGCGGCTGGCCTGGGGCAGCTTAGCTGTCAGGGGCTAAATCGCGCACTGGCGCTGCCGGCAGTGCTGCAAGGCAAGTTTGATCGGCCGGCCGCACTGTTTGCACCCAATCCTGGAGTACGCAAGAAGGACGGCGGGGTGGAATACAACTATATCCGGCCGCTGGCCACCATTGAGCCCACTGCCATCCGTCTGGGTTTGCCGGTGAATACTGATTACGGACTGGACGATCTGGCCGGGCTGGAAACGGCGCTCGGCCAGCCGCAATACGCCGATGCCACCGTGTTTGTTGCCTGGGAGCATCGGCTGGTAGCCAAACTGGCGGAGCGCTTGCTCAGCCGCAATGGAGCCGACCCGGCACAGGTGCCGGCATGGCAGTCTGCTGATTTCGACAGTATTTATATTGTCACGCTGCACCAGCAGGACGGGCGGCGTCAGGCCAGCTTTCGTGTGGAGCAGCAAGGCTTGAACCTGCAGTCGGCGGTTTGCCCCGGAGCAGGGGCGTAGTGCCGTCCTGAGGGGTGAGCCGGTCAGAGCCTGTTCAAAGTCTCGCGAGCTAGAGTGAGACAAGGCGAAAACGGCTAAGGAAGCGGAGTTTACCTAGAGTAAATGAGCATTCCGCAGACGTTTTTAACGCGGTATCACCAAAGCGCAGCAGACTATGAACGGGTTCTCAGGTGCGAAAGCGGCTGACCACCCCCTGCATCTGACCCGCCAGCTGTTCCAGTTCGCCGGCCGACTGTGAGGTGTGACGGGCTACGCCATGATTGTCCTCGGTCATCTTGGCCACTTTTTCCACCTGGGCGGCAATTTCATGGCTGGTGGCACTTTGCTGTTGCAGGGCGGTAGAGATGGCATTGATGGCATGAATCACTTGCTCGGCCCCGCTCTGGATTTCGCTCATGCGCTCGCCAGCCTGCTTGGCCAGCTGCTCGCCGCTCCCCACCCGTAGCACCACTTGCTCCATTTCCTTGGCTGCCGTGTTGGTGCTGCCCTGGATCTGGCTGATCATCTTGCCGATTTCCTGGGTCGAGCTGCTGGTGCGTTCCGCCAGCGAGCGCACTTCGTCGGCCACAACGGCAAAGCCACGCCCCTGTTCGCCGGCGCGTGCCGCCTCGATCGAGGCATTCAAGGCCAACAGATTGGTCTGATCGGCGATTTCCTTGATCACCTGCACCACGGCAGAAATATTGCGCGAGTGCTGGTTCAGCTCCTGCACCGTATCGCTGGCACTGTGCACCGCGCTGACGATATGGCTCATTTCTGCGGCGGCATCATGGATGATCTGCCCGCCCTGGCGTGATATCTCGCCGGCATTATGCGACAGCTGCAGCGCGGTGCCGGCATTGTTGGCCACATGGTTCACGCTGACCGACATCTGTTCCACCGCCGCTGCCATTGATGCGGCTGCTTCGTTCTGGCTATCCACGCTGCTGACGATTTCCCTGGCCGTGCCGTAGAGCACGACGGCAGAGGAAGACAGCTGCTGCGACCCCTGCTGGAACTGCTGCACCATGGCATGGGTGTGTTCGATGAACTGGTTGACCGCCTGGGCGATGGCCGCCAGCTCATCCTTGCCTGCGGCCGGCAGCCGGGTTGCCAACTGCCCGGTGCTCAGTTGCTGCAAGGCTTGCAGCATGGGCTGCAGGGTATTTCGCAGGCCACGTGACATGCTGGTCACAAACAGCAGCAAGCAGCAGGCCAATACCATTAGCGGTGCCAGCACCAGCCAGAACTGCATGGCCAGCAGCTCGGCCACCTTGGCTTTGGAAGCCGCGCAATCGCGGCTCATGCTGCTGATGGCGGCTTCCACTTCCTGTTGCAGTGGCACGAACTCCTTGTTGTACAAGGGAATCAACTGATCGTTGGCCGCCTTGGCATCGGTCTTGGCCTGGCTCATCAGCGCATGCGAGTCCTGGTCATAGCGCTGCCACAGCGAGCGCAGATGCTGGGCCTGTTCGCGGATGGCTGGTCGGCGTGCCAGCTTTTCCAACTGCTCCAGTTGCAGTTCGATGTTCTTTTCGGCATCAGCAAAAATCTTGGCGGTTTCCACCGTGGTGGGATCCAGCTGGATGGTGGAAAGGGCGCTGGCCTTGACCTCCAGCAGGCGCTGCACATGCTCGGTACGTCGGGTCAGATCATTCTGGTTGCTCTGCAAATTGCTGAGGCTGATGAACACTGCCACACCGATGGCAATAAAGCCCAGAATCGTAATCGCACTGAGTAGCTGCATTTTTCTGGCGATGCTCATCTTTTCCCCTTTCAAACCTGTCATTTTTCTGCTGCCTGAGTGCTGCAAGCTGCCTATCCCTGATGGGAGCGGCGCTGCCGGCTCATGCTGGCGGCTGTGCTTCTACTCTATAGCATGTAAGTGCCGGCACTGATTTTATATTTGAATGTCATCAAAATGTTGCGGTAGCGCAAGGCGGAATGTTATGTGGGGTTTTCTTCTGCCTGGTGTGCTGTGAAGTCGGCACTTTCTGCTGCCCGTGTAGGGGCTGTTTTTAAATTAAATCATTTTTATTTGATGGGATTTGTAATGAGAAGGCGAGCGCAGGCTAGGTATTGGCTGAGGCCAATCGGGAAATCAGCCGATGCTGGCTAAAAGTCTTCTATAACTCTCTTAACAGCATTTTTCTGTTTGTCATATTTAATAAGAAAACGAGTTGACATGACAAAAACGCGCTTGTCGCCCTGGAGAGTATTTCTTTACATCCGCCTGTTCTGGCTGCTGCTGCTGTTTGCCGTGCTGTTTGTCGCCAGTCAGTGGTGGCTACGGCATCTGTATGCCGAACGGCTGACAGAGGCCCGCCAGCAGGTGATCCAGCAGGAAGCCATGCCGCAGCTGGAACGCAAGCGCCGGCAATTGCAGGACATGTTCAACACCATGTACGAAAACAGCCGCACCATCAGCCTGCTGCCGAGTGTGCGGCAGATCCATGGCGGCAACCGGGCAGACGAAAAGGAAGATGTGGTGGCCGGCCACCGCTTTACTGCGGATGCCTTCAATACGGTCCAGCAGATTTTCAACAATATGGTCAGCCGCACCCGCGTCTCCGAGGTGTATGCGGTGATGGACGGGCTGGATTACAAAAAAGGCCAGGTGCCGTTTTTCATGTTTGACACCGTGCGGCTGGAGCCAGAGGCCGGCAAGAAAGAAGAAGACGAAGCCAAGAGCAAGGATCCGGACCAGCCAGAACAACTGGAAGACGAGGAGTACAGCTATTTCCCGCGCCAGCTGGCCGAACTGAAAGCCGCCTATCCACGCTTCAATTTCAAGGTGCTGGATGATATTCCGGCGGCCACCTCGCCGCTGATGCGCACCTGCGACAATACCCAGTACTACTCCAAAGCACAGTGCAATGTGTACGACGCCTCCGGCTTTCTGTATTCGGTGCCGGTGTACAACAACGAGCATGCGTTCATCGGGGTCATTTCCGCCATTGTCCGTGGCAATGTCTTCGAGGCGGCGCTGCTGGACCTGCCCTATCTGGTCCTGACCGGCAAAGACCGCGAAGAAGCCGCCAAGACCGGGCTGAAAATGCCGGCCGAGGCCGCCGGTTTCGCGCTGGTGAATGCCGAGCGCGGCATCCGCATCTTCGACCGGCGCAACACCGTGCTGCCGGATCTGCTGGCTGGCAAGAGCAATGCCGAGGCCCAGGGTGGAGCCATGCTCAGCCTGCCCTTGCAGATACACAGCGACAAGGCCTGGCTGGTGTACTACCACCTGACGCCGGCGCAGCTGGCGCAAAAGCTGGCACCGCTGCAAGCCAGTCAGCGCAATACCATGCTGAGTGTGGCGCTGGTCATGGGCTTGCTGTTGTTGTTCGGCCTGTTCGTGGTGTACCGGCAATACCTGACCTTCAAGCAGATTTACGATTTGCGGCGCATTGAAAAAACCATGATTGCGGTGGCTGACCATTTCGACCTGACCTGCCGGGTGGAGGGCTTGTGCAGCAAACAGGCCGCCCGGGCGGGCATGGCGCTGAACAATCTGCTGCAAGCCTTGCAGGACAGCATGCTGGAAGTGGAGCAGCGCCTGCAGCAGGTGGTGATGGCCAATCGCAATATGGGTAGCGCCTCGCAGCATCTGACTGCGGTGGCCGAGGCGGGTGAGCGCGCTTCGCAGCATATCGACCAGGAATTGCAGCAGCTCAATGGCGGCATGCTCGACATCCTGCAAAAAACCGGACAAGCCGCCGCGCTGTGTAGCGAATCCGCCGTGCAGGCCAGACAGAACAACGCGGCCATCCAGACTGCGTTGGGGGATATCCGTTCGGTGGCTGCCGCCGTCGGCCAGACGGCAACATGCCTGCATCAGTTGCAGGATTCGAGTTCCGCCATTACCAAGATTGTCGGGGTGATCGAGTCGCTGGCGGATCAGACCAACCTGCTGGCGCTGAATGCTGCCATCGAAGCCGCGCGCGCCGGCGAGTCTGGCCGTGGCTTTGCCGTGGCTTTGCCGTGGTGGCGGACGAGGTACGCAAGCTGGCCGACTCCACCAGTCGTTCTACCGGCGAAATCGACACCATTGTCAAATCCATCGGCAGCCAGGTGCAGGTGGCGGTGCGCGACATGCAGGCAGTCGAGGCCAGTGTCAGTACCAGCGTGGACAATATCAGCCAGGCTGGCGATGCGGTGAAGAGCATCAGCCTGCAGTCTGATCAGGTAGTGCAACTGGTGGGCAGTGTCAGCCAGAAAGTGGCGGTGCAGCAGCAAAGCTGTGCCGAGGTGGCCAATGATGTCAGCGGCATTGCCGGCAATGCCTCGGAAACCCGTAGCGAGGTGGATGCGACCAATCAGGCGCTGAGCGCACTGGACAGCCAGGTCGAACATATTCACGCCATCGTGGCACGCTTCCGTTTGAGCTAAACCGGCCACAGTTGTAGAAAATTAGCAGGGAAAATCAGGGTTTTAATGATTTTCTATCGAAAGATGGATTTTTTGATGAAAATATATAAATAATCAGCGGTTTTTTACACGATATTTCTGCTTGGCCAGCCCGCCCGTTGACAGCAAGGCTGTCGGGGCCGGGCCGGCCATCTCGAAGCAGCCCCTTCACCGCTCAAGGCAATGGCTGGCATGGTCGCGTCTGTTCGTAATCGTTATATCCGCCTGGTCGTCGTGGCCTATGGCGTGCTGGCCATGCTGTGGATTCTGCTATCGGACAGCCTGCTCAGCCTGCTGGCCGATGCCGACACCATGCTGCAGCTCTCCACCTATAAAGGTGGCGTGTTTGTCCTGATGACCGCCGTCATGCTGTTCTTTTCCCTGCGTGCCGTGCCAGCGGCAGAGCCTTCACCGGCATCTGGTTTGCTGGAAAACTGGGCCGAGCGCATGGGCCATGGCCGTATTGCGCCCTGGCTGGGCTACCTGTTTGCCCTGCTGCTGGCACTGGCGGTGCTGGGCTTGCGTTATCTCTTGCCCATCAGCGTGTATCAGCGGCCCATGCTCATCATGTTCATGTTGCCCATCATCCTCAGCGCCTTGCTGGGCGGGCTGGGGCCAGGGTTGCTGGCTACCGCGCTGACGGTTGCCGGGGTCGACTGGCTGGCCACGCCGCATTTTCACAGCAGTGCCGCCGAACCGTTCACTACCTTGCAATGGGGTTTTCTCGCCTTGTGCGGCGGTGCCGTCAGCTTGTTCAGCGGCTTGCTGCGCCAGCTGGCCAAACGCAATGAATCGCACCGCAATCTGCTGGAAGCCGTGGTGACGGGCACATCGGATGCGATTTTCGTCAAGGACCGGCAAGGGCGCTACCTGATGGTGAATGCCGCTGCCGCGCGCATGGTGGGCCGCGAGGTGAGCGCCATTATCGGCGAGGATGACCATGCCTTGTTTGATGCGGCCTCTGCCGCCGAGCTGATGGCGCTGGACGATGCCATCATGCGTGACGGCAGCCTGCACACCCACGAAGAATTCCTGCGCTTGCAGGATGGTGCCGCGCTGGTGTTTCAGGTGAGCAAGGGGCCGATATTTGATGCCGAGGGTCAGGTTGTTGGCCTGTTCGGCATTGCACGTGACATCAGCCGCCACAAGCAGGCCGAACAGGAGTTGCAGGAGAGCGAGGCCGCCTTGCGTGCGGCGCAGCGCCTGGCGGGTATTGGCAACTGGAGCTGGGATCTGGCCAGTGATCAGCATGTCTGGTCCAGCGAGGTGTATCACCTGTATGGGCGCTCTCCGGCATTGCCACCGGCAGTCTACCCCGAAGTCTGCACCTATTTCACCGCCGAAAGCTGGGCCGTTTTGTCTGCCCTGGTGCAGCAGTGCCTGCAGGATGGCCAGCCCTACCAGTGTGATGCGGAAGTGCTGCGGCCCGATGGCGAACAGCGCTGGATCACCGTGCGGGGCGAAGCGGTGCATGACAGCGCTGGACGGATAGTGCGCTTGCAAGGCACGGTGCAGGATGTCAGCGAGCGCATGCGGCTGACCATGCAGATCCGCAGCAGCGAGCGCCGGCTGCAGCAGGTGGTGGAGGCCACCAGCGACGGTTTCTGGGATTGGGATCTGCGCAGTGGCCATATCTATCGCTCTGCCCGCTATTACGCACTCACCGGCTACCGGCCGGAAGACGACACGCACGATATCGGCTTTTTCAAGCAACTGTTGCTGCCGGATGATCTGGGTGTGTGGCAGCAGGCTTTGCAGGCGCATTTGCGTGGTGAAACCGCTTTGATGGAATTTGATGTGCGGCTGATCACCCGCAGCGGTGAATTGCGCTGGGTGCGGGTGTGTGGGCGGGCGGTGGAGCGCAATGAAATCGGCGAAGTGCAGCGGCTGGTCGGCACGCTGTCCGACATCACCGAGCGGCGCCGGCTGGATGAGGATTTGCGCTTTGTGCTGAACGAGGCGGGTGATGCCATCTGGATTGCCGACGAGCAGGGCCAATACCTGTTTGCCAATCCTTCGGCCTGCCGCATGACCGGTCACGACCAGGCCCAGCTGCAACAGATGCATCTGGAAGACCTGCTGGCGCCGGCCAGCCTGCCCGTCTTGCCGGGGCATCTGCGTCAGCTGGAGCAGCAGCACTTCATTCGCAGTGAATGGACGCTGCAGCGGCTGGATGGCAGCGAGGTGCTGGCCGAGCTGACCACGGTGCACATGCAGGATGGCCGCTACATGGCCTTCGGCCGTGATCTGACCGAAAAGAAGCAGGCGGAACAGACGCTGCTGCAGCGCGAGCAACAGTTGGCGCGTGTGCTGGAAGGCTCCGATCAGGGGTACTGGGACTGGAATGTCCAGACCGACGATTTCCAGGTCAGCAAGCGCTGGAAGGAAATGCTGGGCTACCCGCCAGACAGCGGCGACATCACGCGCCAGGTCTGGCTGGGGCATATCCATCCGGAAGATTACCCCCAGGTGGAGGCGTCCTTGCAGCGCCATCTGGCAGGGCAGACCCCGGCTTATGAAATGGAAATGCGCTGCCGTAGCCTGGCCGGTGGCTGGCGCTGGATACTGTCGCGGGGACGGGTGGTGGAGCAGGATGGCCAGGGCCGGCCCTTGATGATGTCCGGCACGCATACCGACATCACCGAGCACAAGATTTACGCGTTGGCACAGAAAGAGGCTGCCATCGTGTTCGACAGCAGCTACGAAGGCATCATGGTGGTCTCGCCGGCACGGCTGATGACCAAGGTCAATGCGGCGTTTACCCGCATCACCGGCTACAGCGAACAGGAAGCCATCGGCTGCTCGCCGGCCATGCTGTCTTCGGGCCAGCACGGGCCAGCTTTCTATCAGGAGCTGTGGTCCATGGTGCAGCAGCATGATTTCTGGCGTGGCGAAATCTGGAACCGGCGCAAGAATGGCGATCTGTATGCCGAGCTGCTGTCGATCTCGGTGGTTCGCGACCAGTTTGGCCAGATTCAGCACTATATCGGTATTTTCTCCGACATTACCCAGTTGAAGGCGCACGAAGCCGAGCTGAATCGCATCGCCAATTTCGACCCGCTGACCGGCGTGCCCAATCGCCGCCTGCTGTCCGACCGGCTGGAGCAGGCCCTGATCCGCAGCCGGCGCAGCGGCAAGTCTTGTGCGGTGTGCTTTCTTGATCTGGATGGCTTCAAGGCCATCAACGACCTGCACGGCCACGAAGCCGGCGACCAGTTGCTGATCGCGGTGACCGAGCGCTTGCAGTCGGTGCTGCGTGCCGACGACACGCTGGCGCGGCTGGGTGGTGACGAATTCGTCCTGCTGCTGTCGGGGCTTGAGGGCAGTGAGGAATGCATCCCGGTGCTCGACCGCGTGCTCAGTGCCGTGCGACAGGAAGTCAAGCTGGCGGCAGCTGCCATCTGTACCAGTGCCAGTGTGGGCGTCACCTTGTACCCGCTGGACGATGCCGATGCCGACACCTTGCTGCGACACGCCGATCAGGCCATGTATCAGGCCAAGACATCCGGCAAGAACCGCTACCAGCTATTCGACCCGGAAAGCGACCGCAAGGCCCAGCTGCACCGCCGCACACTGGAGTCGCTGGCACTGGCCTTGCAGCAGCAACAATTCCTGCTGTATTACCAGCCCAAGGTCGATCTGGGCAGCGGCTGCATCATCGGCGTGGAAGCGCTGATACGCTGGCAGCACCCCGAGCGCGGCGTGCTGGCCCCGGCAGCCTTCCTGCCCACCTTGCAGGGGAGCGAGCTGGAAACCGCATTTGGCCGCTGGGTGCTGGATGAGGGCGTGGCGCAAGCCGCCCGCTGGCAGGAGCAGGGCCTGGACATGGCCATCAGCATCAACGTTAGCGCCAATTACCTGTTGCATGCCGATTTTTACCATCATCTGCAACAGGCGCTGCAGCGCTACCCGCAGCTCCAGCCCTCATTGCTGGAGCTGGAGGTACTGGAGTCGGCGGCACTGGCCGATATGGATCAGGCCCTGGCCGTGCTGCAGCAATGCCGTGCATTGGGCGTGCACTTCGCCCTGGACGACTTCGGTACCGGCTATTCTTCGCTCACCTATTTGCGCAAGCTGCCGCTGGATACGCTAAAGATCGATCAGAGCTTTGTCTCCAACATGCTGGACGATGCCGACGATCTGGGCATTGTCGCCAGTGTCATCCAGCTGGCAGAAGTATTTCAGCGGCAGGTGATCGCCGAAGGCGTGGAAACCATGGCGCATGGCGCGGTATTGCTGCAGATGGGCTGCCGTCTGGTGCAGGGTTATGGTATTGCCCGGCCCATGCCGGCAGCCGAACTGGAAGGGTGGTGCCGGCAGTGGCAACTGCAGGGACTGTGGCGACAACTGGGCGACGGGCCGGTCATCTGATGATGGCGGCAACTGGCGTAGAGCAGGGCAGGGCAGTTCAGGTGATGACAAAACTGGGCAGTGTGTTGATAGCGTGGTGCTGGATGTGGTTGTGCATGCCGGCGCAGGCCTTGCCGGCCAATGGCGTGGTATTGCAGATCGGCTTTGGCAGCAACAAGCCACCTTATATCTTCGAGGCCGAGCGCCGTGGACTGGAGCTGGACATCGTGGTGGCGGCCGCGCGGCGTGCCGGCATGGAGGTACAGCCTTTCTTTGCGCCCATGGAGCGCTTGCAGAGCATGTTGCAGCAAGGCCGGCTGGATGGCATTGCCACCACCAACCCCTACAGCGGGCTGCATGCCTATTTTTCCCAGCCCTATCTGGAATATCACAATGTGGTGGTTGCCCTGGCCCAACGCCAGCTGACGATTCACAACATCAGCGACTTGCAGCGTTATTCCATCAGCAGCTTCCAGCGTGCGCGCCAGCTGCTTGGCCCGTCATTCGAAGCCATGGCCAGTACCAATACCCGTTACCGGGAAGAGGGCGATCAGAAAATCCGCAACCGGCTGCTGTATGCCGGCCGCGTCGATGTCATTGTGGGCGACTGGCGCATCATCAGTCATTTCACCCAAGAGATGAGCGCCGAACAGGGGCGGCTCCCGGCGGTAACCGTTTACCAGCTGTTTGCGCCCACTCCGTATCAGATGGCTTTTCGCTACCAGTGGCAGCGCGACAATTTTGACCGCGGCCTGGCCCTGCTGCGCCAGAGCGGAGCCTACCGCGAGATCGAAGCCCGTTATGATGAAGCGGCTGTTCATGCACAGCCCTGAGTCCTGTGCAGGCAGGCGCGGATCGGACGCCGCTGCCGATTGCTGGCACAATGCCGGCTTTTCGCCGTATTGCTGTATCAAGGAGCCTGCATGCCAGCCAAGCCGCATGCCCAGGCGCGGTCGCCAGGCCCCCGCCTGCACCCGCGCAACCGTCACCGGGGCCAGTATGATTTTTCCCGGCTGCTGATCGCCTGTCCCGCACTCAAAAACCATGTGCGGCCCAATGCTCATGGCTTGCCCAGCATCGACTTTGCCAATCCGCAAGCCGTCAAGCTGCTGAACCGCGCCTTGCTGGCCGACTGGTACGGCATTCGCGACTGGGACATCCCGGCCGCCTATCTGTGTCCGCCCATACCGGGGCGTGCCGATTATGTGCACTGCCTGGCCGACCTGCTGGCGGAATGCCAGCAAGGCCGCCTGCCGCAAGGCGAGGAGATCCGGCTGCTGGACATCGGTGTGGGGGCCAATGCCATCTATCCCTTGCTCGCCCATGCCGAATATGGCTGGAGCTGCGTCGGCGCCGATATCGACAAGGTGGCGCTGGCCAATTGCCAGGCCATCCTGGCGACCAATCCGCAATTCGCCGCGCATATCGAATTGCGCCACCAGCCGCACACCGATCAGATGTTCAGCCACATCATCGCCAGCGGCGAGCATTTCGATGTGACCATGTGCAATCCGCCCTTTCATGCCTCGCGGGCGGAAGCTGCCGCCGGCAGCCAGCGCAAATGGCGCAATCTGGGCAAGACCGGGCCTAATCAGGGCAAACAGCCGCTGCTGAACTTCGGCGGCCAGGAAAACGAATTGTGCTATCCCGGTGGCGAACAGGCTTTTGTTGCCAGCATGATTAGCGAAAGTGTGCGCTTCGCCCGGCGTTGCTGCTGGTTCACCAGCCTGCTGTCCAGCGCCGATAGTCTGCCGGCCTTGCGCCACGTCTTGCGTGAGGCCGGCGTCAAGCAAAGCCGGGTGCTGGACATGGCACAGGGGCAGAAGCGCAGCCGGCTGCTGGCCTGGAGTTTCTGGGATGTCGCCGGACAGCAGGCCTGGGCGGCCCGTTACTGGACCGCGCAGGACAAAGCCCCGGCTGCCAGCCGGCGTTGATTGGTTTATGGTGAAAGCAGGTGGCAGCAATGCGGCCAGCACGGAGTAGCGCCAGACATGAAGCAACATTACGCAGTCTTGATGGTTTGCATGGGCAATATCTGCCGTTCGCCCACGGCCGAAGGAGTGTTGCGCGCCCATTTGCAGCAGGCTGGCCTGGCCGGGCAGGTGACTGTGGATTCGGCCGGCACCCATGCCTACCATCTTGGAGAAGCACCCGACCCGCGCAGCTGCAAGGCGGCCTTGCGCCGCGGCTATGATCTGTCGGCACAGCGTGCCCGGCAGGTGAGTGCGGCCGATTTTCAGCGTTTCGACCTGATTCTGGCGGCCGATCGGGCCAATATGACCGCCTTGCGCGCACAGTGCCCGCCAGACAGCCTGGCCCGGCTCGACTTCATCCTGGCTCCGCTGGATCATGTGCCGGCACTGGAGGTCCCCGATCCCTACTATGGCGGCCCCGGCGGTTTTGACCGGGTACTGGACCTGATCGAACAGGCGAGTGCGCTCTGGGTCGACCGGCTGCGGCAAACGCTGCGCGCGGCGGCCGACTGATTATCTTGGCATAAGACGGGTGGGGCTTTAAGCTAGGCACCTGTATAAAGCTGGCATGGCCGGCATGTTTGCAAGGAAATAAATGGGACAGTTTTCGCGGGAACCATTGGCACCAATGGAAGTGGTACCCAGCCATAACGCAGATGTCATCCTGCCACGCCAGACCGGACGCACCCCGCTGGCCCGCCAGACCGTGATCGTGGTGGGTTCGTCCACCGGTGGCACCGAAGCCTTGCGCGTGCTGCTCAGCGCGCTGCCAGCCACCATGCCGCCCATTCTGGTGACGCAGCACATGCCCGAGCTGTTTACCAAATCTTTTGCTGCCCGGCTTGATTCACTGTGCCAGTTGCAGGTCAAGGAAGCCGAGGATGGCGAACGGCTGCAAGCCGGCACGGTGTATATCGCCCCCGGTCACTCGCACTTGCTGCTCAAGTCGGCTCCCACCATCGGTTATGCCACCTCGCTGCATCAAGGCCCGCCGGTCAATCGCCACCGGCCCTCGGTCGATGTGCTGTTCCGCTCGGCCGCCAATCTGGCCGGCAAGAACTGTATCGGCGTCATCCTTACCGGTATGGGGCGCGACGGTGCGCAAGGCATGCTGGAACTGAAAGAAGCCGGGGCCTACAACATTGCCCAGGACGAAGCCAGCTGCGTGGTGTTTGGCATGCCCAAGGAAGCCATTGCGCTCAAGAGCCAGCACGAAATATTGCCGCTCACCTCCATCGCCAGCCGTCTTGTCGCGCTGGTCGCCCAACGCCAGCCAACCGTATAGAAACCCGCGATGAAGTTGCCCATTCTTGTAGTCGAAGACGACGCTGACCTGCGCGAAGCCATTGTCGACACCCTCAGCCTGGCAGGTTATCCCACGCTGGAAGCCGGTGATGGCAGCGCAGCCCTGCTGCAACTGAAGAAAACCCCGGTGGGGCTGATCATCTCCGATGCCCAGATGGCACCGATGGATGGCTACAGCCTGTTTGAAGAAGTAAAAATTCGTTATCCCGGCGTGCCCTTCATCCTGATGACTGCCTACGGCATCATCGAGCGCGCCATTGCGTTGCTGCGGGCCGGTGCCACCCACTACCTGCTGAAACCCTTCGAGCCAGCCAGCCTGATTGCCGAGGTGGAAAAACACATCCTGCAGCTGCCGGACAGCGCGCGCGATGAAACCATCGCCGAATCGCCACAAATGCGTCAGCTGCTGGCGTTGGCCAGCCGCGTAGCCGGCAGCGATGCCAGCGTGATGATCACCGGCCCCAGCGGTGCCGGCAAGGAAGTGCTGGCGCGTTACATTCATCGTCATTCGCGCCGCCATGAAGGGGCGTTTGTGGCGGTGAATTGCGCCGCTATCCCGGACAATCTGCTCGAGTCCACCTTGTTCGGCCACGAAAAAGGCGCGTTTACCGGCGCAGCCCAGGCCTTGCCCGGCAAGTTCGAACAGGCGCAGGGCGGCACCATCCTGCTGGATGAAGTCACCGAAATGCCGCTGTCGCTGCAGGCCAAGCTGCTGCGGGTATTGCAGGAGCGCGAAGTAGAGCGGGTGGGCAGCACCCGCACCATCAAGCTGGATATCCGCGTGCTGGCTACCTCCAACCGCGATGTGGCGGGCGAGGTGGAAGCCGGGCGCTTTCGCGAAGACCTGTATTTCCGCCTGAACGTATTCCCGCTGCGCATTCCGGCGCTGGCCGAGCGGCGCGAGGACATCCTGCCGCTGGCACGGCTTGTGCTTAAGAAGTACGCTGAAGCCGCCGGGCGTTCCGGATTAAGCCTTTCCGAAGAGGCTGAACGTCATTTGACGGCCTATAGTTGGGAAGGTAACATCCGCGAATTGGAAAACGTCATGCAGCGGGCGGTGATTCTTGCCGCCGGGCCGGCAATTCTTGCCGGCGACCTGTTGCTGGATGATGTTTCCGGTTCGACACCGCTTACCCGGACAGAAACCACCGTTCCGCCTATCATGTCTGCAGAATCAGATATGAAAACGCTGGAAAAACGTCATATTCTGGATACACTGGCTGCAGTTGGAGGAGTCAAGAAACTCGCCGCCGAAAAACTGGGCATCAGCGAACGCACCTTGCGCTACAAATTGCAGCGCTACCGCGAGGAAGATGGCCAGGAAGTGGACCCGGATGACCTGGACGTACGCAGTACGGAGTAGCCATGTCGATTAATAATGTAGACCAGATGTTGAGCGAGCTGCGGGCCGCGTCGGCCCTGGCTGGCGGCAAGCCGGCCGCGCAGTCGCAGGACGCGTCGCAAGTTGACTTTGCCGATGTTCTCAAATCCACGATTGAGCAGGTCAATTCTGCTCAGCAAACTTCGCAGGAAATGCAGAAGCAGTTCGAGTTGGGAGATGAGGGGGTTAACCTGCAGGACGTGATGGTCTCCTTGCAGAAAGCCAGCCTGTCGTTCCAGACAATGGTCCAGGCGCGCAACAAGCTGGTGTCCGCCTATCAGGAAATCATGAATACCCAGGTGTAGCCTGGCCGAATACATATCCATGTTGCCGGCAGTGGCTGCGCTTGAAACTAAAACCACTGTATGGCTGATCTGGCAGAACAAAACGCGACTCCTGTTTGGCGAACCCGGCTTAACGATGCGTCTGATCGTTTCAAGTCGCTTCCCAACAATAAAAAAATCCTCTTCCTGGTGGCCTTGGCCGCCCTTTTCTCTGTCATTGTCGGCGCGGCGGTGCTCAATCGTCAGCCCAGCTACAAAATCCTGTTTTCCAATATTGCCGACCGCGACGGCGGTCAGGTTACGGCTGCCTTGCAGCAAATGAACATTCCCTATCAGCTGGGCGATGGCGGCACCGTGTCCGTGCCGTCAGACAAGGTCTACGATGCCCGTCTGCGGCTGGCGGCCCAGGGGTTGCCCAAGGCGGGTGGCGTCGGCTTCGAGCTGATGGACAACCAGAAATTCGGCATCAGTCAGTTTGCCGAGCAAGTCAACTATCAGCGCGCCATCGAGGGTGAGCTGGCGCGCACCATCGAAGCCATCGGCTCGGTGGAAACGGCCCGCATCCATATCGCCATCCCCAAGCAAAGCGTCTTTGTGCGCGACCAGCAGCAGCCCACCGCATCGGTCATGCTCAATCTGTTCCGTGGCCGCACCATGGACCAGGGGCAGGTGGCCGGCATCGTGCATCTGGTGTCCAGTGCCGTGCCCAATCTGCCGGTGAAGAACGTCACCGTGGTCGATCAGGACGGCAATATGCTGTCCAAGCTGTCCGACAAAGACACCGCCGGCATGGACCAGACCCAGCTGGGCTATGTGCGTCAGGTGGAGGATGGCTATGTCAAACGTATCGAAAGTATTCTTGAGCCCATTTTTGGCCAGGGCAATATCCACGCCCAGGTAACGGCCAATGTGGACTTCTCCGAAGTGGAGCAGACTTCAGAAAGCTACCGCCCCAACTCCACGCCGAATCCCTCGGCCACCCGTAGCCAGCAGATCGTCGAACGGCTGGGCAGTGGTGCGGCCAACGCGGGTGGCGTGCCGGGAGCCTTGTCCAATCAGCCGCCGTCATCCGCTTCGGCGCCGATCACCCTGCCGCCGGGGGCGGCTCCGGGGACCGCCACCTTGTCCGGCCAGGCCATGGGGCAGTCCGGTGCGCTGGAACGCGACATCACCACCAATTACGAAGTGGACAAGACCATCCAGCACACCAAGATGCCGCAAGGTGTGGTGAAGCGCCTGTCCGCTGCCGTGGTGGTCAATTATCGCAAGATGCCCGACAAGGCCGGCGAGGTGAAACCGACGCCGCTGACCGCCCAGGAAATCCAGCAGATCAATAATCTGGTCAAGGAAACCATGGGCTACAACAGTCAGCGCGGCGATACGCTGAATGTGGTGAATGCCGCCTTTGCCGATGCCGCCGTGCCGGTCACCATGCAGGAAAAAGTCACCGATTATCTGAGCAGCAATGCCTCCAGCCTGATCAAATACGCCTTGTTGACCATAGCCGTGCTGTATCTGCTGTTTGGTGTGGTGCGGCCTATCGTCAAGGACCTGGTCAAGCCGGTGGAAGCCGGCAAGAAGGGTGCCGATGGCCGTCCGGCTACCGATGCCGGTGGTCGTCTGCTGGCGGTAGCCGGGGATGATGAAGGTGGCGCTGCGGCGGCTGCAACCGCTGGTGGCAAGGCCGTGGCGGGCACCAATCCCGATGGCACGCCGGAAAGTCCCAAGGACGCCCAGATGCGTCAGTACAACCTTAATCTGGAAGCCGCGCGAGAGCTGGTGAAGTCTGATCCGCGCATGGCCGCCCAGATCATCAAGGAATGGATCAGCTCCGATGAGTGATAACGGTGTGCATCGCAGTGCCGTCCTGCTGTTCAGCCTGGGTCAGGCCGAGGCGGTAGAGGTGTTCAAGTATCTGGGGCCGAAGGAAGTGCAGAAGATTTCGCTGGCCATGGCGGCCATCAATAATCTCAGCTACGACCAGATCGACGACATCGTCGGCAAATTCCGCGAAGAATGCGCGGCGCGCGCCAGCATCGGCGCTTCGGACGAATACTTGCGCAATGTGCTGATCGAGGCGCTGGGGCCGGACAAGGCAGCCAACCTGCTGGACAAGATCATGCAGGGCAACGACCACAGCGGTATCGAAAGCCTGAAGTGGATGGACCCGTCCTCTGCGGCCGATCTGATCCGTCACGAGCACCCGCAGATCATCGCCACCATTCTGGTCCATCTGGAGCCGGACCTGTCCAGCTCCATTCTGGCCTTCTTCCCCGAGCGGCTGCGCAACGAGGTACTGATCCGTACAGCCACGCTGGAAGGCGTACAGCCACAGGCCCTGCGCGAGCTGAACGATGTGCTCACCCAGCTGTTGTCCGGTTCGGACCGTATCAAGAAGAGTGCTTCCGGCGGCATCAGCCTTACCGCGGAAATCCTCAACTTCATGGGTTCCAATGTGGAAGGCTCGGCGCTCAACTACATTCGCGAGTACGACCCGGAGCTGGCGCAGCGCATCCAGGACAAGATGTTCGTGTTCGAGAACATCCTCGACATCGACGACCGCTCGATTCAGACCATTCTGCGCGAAGTACAGTCGGATTCGCTGGTGGTTGCACTCAAGGGCACCAGTGCCGAGCTTAAGGACAAGATCTTCCGCAATATGTCACAGCGAGCTGCCGAAATGCTGCGGGACGATCTGGAATCCAAGGGGCCGGTCAAACTGTCCGAGGTGGAAGCCGAGCAGAAGGAAATCCTCAAAGTCGTACGCAAACTGGCCGACGATGGCCAGATCGTGCTAGGCAGCAAGGGTGGTGACGAAGGCCTTGTCGAATAATCCGATTATTCCGGGCGAGCAACTGCAAGGCTGGAGCAGCTGGACCCCGGCCGAGCTAACCCATGACGATGGCGAATTCAGCCCGAGCCAATTGGCCGGGCTGGATGCCTTGCGCCGTCACCTGGAACAGGCCCCCACCGCCGCTGCGGCTGAAATGGCCGAAGACCAGGCCGATGCCGCAGCAGCCGCGGCGGAAGCCGCCGCGCAGGAAGAGGCGGTTGGCTATCCCACCGCATCCGAACTGGAAGCCATTCATCAGGAAGCCTGGCAAACCGGCTACGACGAAGGCGTGCAGGCAGGCCATGCCGAAGGGCTGTCACGCGGCATGCAGCTGGGGCACGACCAGGCCAGCGAACAGTTTGCCCAGTTGTGGACGCCGCTGCAGGAGCTGTCCGGCAATTTCGCCCGCGAACTGGCACGGATGGAAGAAGAACTCTCCGGCTCGTTGCTTAAGCTGGCCATGCAATTGGCCGAGCGGCTGGCTGGCGAACACATCGCCCACAGCGACACCGCCATCGTCGCGCAGCTGCGCCAGGTGCTGGGCGAATTGCCCGCCACCATGAGTCAGGCGCGCCTGCGGGTCAATCCGGCCGATCTGGCCGCCGCCCGTGCATTCTTGCAGCAGGAAACACCGGAAACCCAGTGGCAATGGATAGAGGACGCGCATATCCAGCGCGGTGGTTGCATCATCGATACCTCGTCGCTGCAGCTGGACCTGCGGCTGGCGTCACGGCTGGCCGCGCTGAGTAGTGCCCTGGGGCTGGATGCCGCACAAGATGACCTCGCTGATTGATCGACAACGCGCCTTTCTGGGCGATTGCGGCCGCGCCGCGCAAGAGGCTGCGCTGTGGCAACCCTGCGGCCGGCTGCTGCGCGTCACCGGCATGGTGATGGAGGCCACCGGCATCAAGCTGCCGGTAGGCAGCGCCTGTCAGGTAGAACTGGCCGACAAGCATGTGGTGGAAGCGGAAGTCGTGGGTTTTTCCGGCGACCGCGTCTATCTGATGCCGCTGGCCAATGTCCACGGCCTGTTGCCCGGCACGCCGGTGCGTCCGCTGGCACCGTTACACCCGCCCTGTTACGGGCAGAATGTGGTGTCCGCTCGCGTCAATGGCCCGGCCGGCCGCCAGGTGCCGGTAGGTGAAAGCCTGCTGGGGCGTATTCTCGATTCTCTGGGCCGGCCACTGGATGGCAAGGGCCCCATCCATCCCGAAGCCTATTTCCCCCTGCATAGCCAGCCGATGAATCCGCTGGACCGTTCGCCGGTCAAGCAGGTGCTGGATGTGGGCGTACGCGCCATCAACGGCCTGCTGACTGTCGGGCGTGGCCAGCGGCTGGGCCTGTTTGCCGGCTCGGGCGTCGGCAAGTCGGTACTGCTGGGCATGATGGCGCGCTTTACCCGCGCCGATGTGGTGGTGGTGGGGCTGATTGGCGAGCGGGGTCGCGAGGTCAAGGACTTCATCGAAAACATTCTGGGCGAGGAGGGCATCGCCCGCGCCGTGGTGGTGGCCGCCCCGGCTGACATGCCGCCGCTGATGCGTCTGCACGGTGCGGCTTATGCCACGGCACTGGCCGAGTATTTCCGCGCGCAGGGCAAGGATGTGCTGTTGCTGATGGACTCTGTCACCCGCTATGCCATGGCCCAGCGCGAAATCGCCCTGGCCATCGGCGAGCCGCCAGTGACCAAGGGCTACCCGCCGTCAGTATTTGCCCGGCTGCCGCAGCTGATCGAGCGCGCCGGTAATGCCGCCAACGGTGGTGGTTCCATCACTGGCTTCTATACCGTGCTGTCCGAAGGCGACGACCAGCAAGACCCGATTGCCGACTCGGCACGGGCCATTCTGGATGGCCACTTTGTGCTGTCGCGCGAACTGGCCGAGGCCGGGCACTATCCGGCCATCGATATCGAGCAGTCCATCAGCCGGGTGATGGTGGATGTGGTGCCGCCCAAACAGATGGACCAGGCGCGCTATTTCAAGCAGCTGTATTCGCGTTATCAGCGCAATCGCGACCTGATCAGCGTGGGGGCCTATGTACCGGGCTCGGACCCGGTGCTGGACGAAGCCATGCGTCGCCAGTTGCAGATGACCAGCTTTCTGACCCAGCCCATGCACGAGTCACAGGACTACACCACCAGCCAGTTGCAACTGGACAGTGTGCTGTCGTAAGCGGCTAAGCCATGGCGCAAAGCAAATACACTTTTCTGATCCAGCTGGCCGAGGACAAACAGGCCGCCGCCGCCGAACGCATGCGTCAGGCGCAGGCCAAGGTGCTGGAGGCAATGAACCGGCAGGAGCAGCTGGAAAATTTCCGCAATGAATACCGCGAGCGCTTAACCACCGGCGGCATGAAGGGCATGAGCATTGCCCAGTGGCAGGACTTTCAGAAATTCCTTGGCCGGCTCGACGAAGCCGTACGTATCCAGCAGGGCGATACCGAATTCGCCAAGCAGCGTTTCATCATGGAACGCCAGGCCTGGCGCAACGAGCATAAAAAGCTCAAGGCCTATGAAAAGCTGCTGGAGCGGGAGCGCGAGCGCGAACAGCTGGTGCAGGCGCGGCGCGAGCAGAAAACCACCGATGAATTTGCCACCCGCCGCTTCTGGGACCAGACCCACGGCGAGGACTGAGCCTCGCCGCTGTTGTCACTGGCTCAGGCCTGCAGCAAATGGGCGCGGCCTTGCACCGTCAGCCCCACCATGCTGCCACATGCTGGCAGCGGCCAACTGGCGCTACGCAACTGCAGCGGGCTGCTCAGTTGTGGCAATTGCAGGCTGAGCAGGCTGGAATGGCCGCCAAAATCACACTCCACCACTTGTGCCATCACCGCTGGCGCGGCGTCAGCCTCGGCCTGCAGCGACAGTTGCTCCGGGCGCAGCATGATGCTGCCCTCGCCACAGAACTGTCCGTCATTGATGGCAATCTCCCCCAGCGCACAGTGCGCCCGGCCAGCCTTGATCTGTGCCGGCAGGATCAGTGCCTCGCCCAGAAACAATGCCGTAATCTCGTCGGCCGGCTGGCTGTATAGCTGCTGTGGCGTGCCGGACTGGATCAGCCTTCCCTGACGCATCACGGCCAGCTGGTCGGCAAAGGACAGCGCCTCGGCCTGGTCGTGGGTGACCAGAATGGCGCTGATGCCGGCCTCGCCCAGCAGCTGCGCCACCATCTTGCGCATGGCTGCGCGCAAGCCGGTGTCCAGTGCCGAGAAGGGTTCATCCAGCAGCATCAGCTGTGGCTGTTGTGCCAGTGCCCGGGCCAGCGCCACGCGCTGCTGCTGGCCGCCAGACAGTTCATGCGGCCAGCGCTGCAGCATGTGCTGCTCCAGCGCCACCATCTCTACCAGCTCGGCGATGCGCTGCTGGCGGGCAGGTCCCTTGTCTGACAGGCCAAAGCCGATATTGTCGGCCACCGTCAGGTGGGGAAACAGTGCGCCATCCTGCGCCACATAACCGATGCGGCGCAGATGAGCGGGCAGGGCGCGGCCATCTGCGGCCAGGGTCTGGCCGTTCAGGCTGATGCTGCCGCTGTCGGGAAACTCGAAGCCGGCGATCATGCGCAGCAGGGTGGTCTTGCCCGATCCGGAAGGGCCGACAATCGCCAGCCGGCTGCCGGCGGTGGCATGCAGGGAAACATGGTCGACAGCCTTGACGCTGCCGTAGTGTTTGCTCAGTTCGTGCAGATGCAGGGAGGTCATCGTCCAGCAGTCCGTTTGGAATGGTGATGGAGCAGCCAGGTCAGCGGCAGCGACAGCAGCACCATCAGCAGCGCATAGGGCGCAGCGGCAATGTAGTCGATTTCGCTGGTCATGGCCCAGAAGCCGGTGGCCAGGGTGCGGGTGCCGTTGGGTGCCAGCAGCAGGGTGGCGGTCAGCTCGTTGCTGATGGCCAGAAACACCATGGCCATGCCGGCAGCCGCACCGGGTGCGGCCAGCCGCAGGGTGACCCGCCACAATGCCTTGCCGGGTGTGCAGCCCAGGCTGCGTGCCGCGTATTCCAGCTCGGCCGGTGCCTGGGCGATGCCGGCGCGCAGGCTGATCAGGGCGCGTGGCAGGAACATCAGCAAATAGGCCAGCAGGATGGTCAGCACTGTCTGGTACAGCGGCCGGGCAAAGTTGATGGTAATGGTCACCAGCGCCAGCGCAGTAACGATGCCGGGCAGGGAGCTGGTGATGTAATTGCAGCCCTCCTGCAGGCGTTGCAGGCGGCTGGGGGCGCGCACGGACAGCCAGGCCAGCGGGATGGCTGCCAGCACCGTGAGCAGGGCTCCGGCGGCGCCAAACAGCAAGGTCTGCCGCAGCGCTGGCCACAGCGCATCGTTCTGCCATGCTTCGCGTCCGCCAGACCACAGCCAGTGGCCCAGTGTCAGCAGCGGCACGCCCAGGGTCAGTGCTGCCGTTGCCAGGCACAGCAGCAGGGCCGGCAGGCCCCAGCGCCAGCCCAGCCTGGTTGGTACTGTCTGGCGTGCCGAGCCCGAACCTACGCGGGCGTAACGCGCATTGCCACGGGTGGCGGCTTCCGCGCTGAGCAGCAGCAGACAGCACAGCGCCAGCACGCCCGCCAGCATATTGGCGGCCGGGCCGTTAAAGCTGGACTGGAACTGGTCAAAAATCGCGGTGGTGAAGGTGTCGAAGCGGGTCATGGCATACAAGCCATACTCGGCCAGCAGGTGCAGGCTGACCAGCAAACCACCGCCCCAGATCGCCAGGCGCAGTTGCGGCAGGGTGACACGCCGGAATCTCGCCCACGGGGCCAGGCCCAGCGCCGCGGCACTATCTTCCAATGCCGGGTCCATGCGCCGCAGCGCGGCGGCGGCCGGCAGATAGATAAACGGGAAATAGGCGATGACAGACAACAGCACAGCCGCCGCCAGGCCGTTGAAGGCGGGCAGCAGGCTGATCCAGGCATAGCTGTGCACAAAGGCGGGTACGGCCAGTGGGGCAATGGCCAGTGCCGACCACACGCGTCGGGCCGGCAAGTCGCTGCGCTCGGTCAGCCAGGCCATGGCAATGCCCAGCGCCACGCACAGCGGCAGCGTCAGCACCACCAGCAGGCTGGTGTTGAACAGCAATTCACCCACGCGCGGGCGGAATACCAGCCTGGCCACCGTCTCCCAGCCGGTCTGGATGGAAATGACGATGATGAAGGCCAGCGGCAGCAGCGCCAGCAGTGAGACCAGCAGCGAACTGCCGCTGAGCCACAGTGGCAGCCGCCGCCCCGGCAGCTGCAGGCCCGGAGTGGTGGCTGGGTGGGTAACATCGGCTACCGCGGTGGCAGCCGATGTGCTGGATGACGAGCTGGGCATGGTGTTACAGCAGGCCGGCCTGGGTCATCAGCTCAACCGTCTTGCGGCTGTTCAGGCGGGAAGCATCGATCTTGGGCGCATCCAGATTCTTCAGCGGCACCAGCTTGGGGTTGGACTGTGCGCCCAGGCCCACGGCGTACTCAAAAGAATTCTCGGTACGCAGGATGTCCTGACCACCCTTGCCGGTAACCCATTTCAGGAAGGCCTGGGCTTCTTCCTTGTGTTTGCTCGAAGCCAGCACGCCGCCACCGGACAGGCTGACAAAAGCACCCGGATCTTGTTGCTTGAAGTAGTGCAGCGCGGTGTTCTTGCTGTTTTCACCCGTCTTGCTCTGGTCGCCGAAGTAGTAATAGTGATAAATCACGCCGCCATCGATCTGGCTGGCATTCACCGCCTTCATCACCACGCTGTTGCCCTTGTAGGGCAGGGCGTTGGTTTTCATGGCTTTCAGCCAGGCCAGCGTGGCTGCCTCACCTTTTTGTTCCAGCAGGGCGCTGACAATGGCCTGGAAGTCGGCACCGGCCGGAGCCGCAGCCCAGCGGCCTTTCCATTCCGGTTTGGCCAGATCCAGCAGCGACTTGGGCAGCTCTTTCTGGTTCAGACGGTTCTTGTTGTAAACAAATACGGTGGAGCGCGCGGCAATGCCCACCCATTTGCCCTGGGCCGGGCGGTAAGCGGGGTCAACCTGGGCCAGCGTGGCCGGTGCCAGCGGTGCCAGCAGCTTGGCATTGTCTACCAGCACCATGGCCGGCGAATTCTCGGTCAGAAATACATCAGCCGGCGAGGAAGCCCCTTCCTGCACGATCTGGTTGCCCATTTCGCTGTCGCTGCCATTGCGCACCGTTACCTTGATGCCGGTTTCCTTGGTGAAGCCTTCCACCCAGGATTTGGTCAGGCTTTCATGCTGGGCGTTATACACCACGATACCTTCGGCGCTGGGGGCGGCGTGGGCGCTGCCAGCAAACAGGCTGGCGAGCAACAGGGTGATTTTGGCAAAGCGGGAGGAAGGGCTGGACATCTGGACGGTGCTCCTTGCTGAAAACTGAAAGGAAAGGCCGGGCCGGCGACAATACTTGGATTCATCGTCGGCGCTGACGCTGGAAGGCACTCATTGTAATGCAAAAGATAATGATTCGCATTAATAAAATTAATTGATGATGATTTGGCCGGCTGCGCGCTGTCAGTCTGCAGCTGGCATGCTAATTGCTGCTATGCCTGCATCTTTCCTAGGGGTTTCGGCCATGACGATTACCGTAATTCCGGCGACCAGCGCCAAAACTGCCATGCCGCAAGGGCAGGTGGACGCCAGTCCGCAAGATGGTGGCGGCCTGTTTGCCAGCTTGCTGGGAGCGCAGATCGGCAACCTGAGCAATGCCTTGTCCGGCCAGTCCGCTGGCAGCAGCGACGACAGCAAAGGCAAGCAGAGCAAGGATTCTGCGGCGTCTGATGATGCAAGTGCCGCCGATACCTCTCCCAATATGCTGCTCGCCGCCTTGCCCATGCTGCAGGCGGCCTTGCCGGTGCAGCCGGTACAGGACAAGCCTGCCGTCAGTACCACGCCTGGTGATGTTGCGACTGCCACAATCAAGGACGTGGCTATTGATCCACTGCTGCAGGGTGCGGCGGCACTGAAGCGTCAGCACGGCCTGTCAGCGCAAGAATTGCCGGCCAATGACGGCACTGCGCAGCAATTCTTGCCGCCCAATGCCGATCAACTGGCATCGGCCAGCCAAAGTGCCAACCAGGCGGCGCAGACCGCACAGGCCAGCCAGACCAAGATGTTGACCATCTCCCAGCCGATGACCGACCCCAATTGGTCAAAGGCCCTGGGGGATCAGGTGATGTCCATGGTCAGCATGAAAATGGACAAGGCCACCATTCAGGTCAATCCACCGCAATTGGGGCCGGTGGAAGTCACGCTGAAAATGAATGGCAATGACCAGGCGCAGGTGATTTTTACCTCAGCCGTGCCGGCAACCCGTGAAATAATCGAAAACAACATGCCGAAACTGGTTTCCATGATGGCTTCCAGTGGTATAGCTCTTGCCGATGCACAGGTTTCCAGCGGACAATCCGGGAATCGGCAACAGCAATTCAACCAGAACCAGAATGGCCGCCGCCAGAATGCCGCTGGCAACGATGAAGACGACACGCTGGCAGCCATCCAGTCCGCACGAGGGATACTCAGTATCTTTGCCTGATTTTGCTCAAAAGGGGGCTCTATTCAGTTCGTGCGGAAATCTGGAAAATAAAATAGGGAAATGGCTTAAGCTTTCCCTATAAACCTAACGTACGGACTGATGACCCATGGCAGAAGACAAAAAAGCGGAAAAAGCGGACAAGGGCGAGAAAAAAGCGGGCGGGGGCAACAAGCTGATGCTGGTGGTGGTTATCCTGCTGGTCTTGGTACTGGCCGGCATGGGCGGTCTCGCCTATGTGATGTTCAGCAATATGAACAAGCCGCATGACGGGGCCGCACAGACCGAACAAACCAAAGAAAAACCGAAGAAGAAAAAAGAAGGCCCGCCTATCTTCGAAAAACTGGAAACCTTTGTTGTCAATCTGTCTGGTGGTGATGGCAGCCTGCTGCAAGTGGACATGCAGGCTGAACTGGGCGATGAAGAAGCCAAGAAAAAATTCACTGACTACATGCCCAAGATTCGCAGTGCGCTGATTCTGCTGCTGTCGTCCAAGTCGGCCACCGAGCTGGCCACCCCGGATGGCAAGGTGAAGCTGAAGGCGCAGGTGAAGCAGATCATCAACGAGTCCATGGATGCTGGCGAAGAAGAGCCGGTGCAAAGCGTACTCTTCACTTCCTTCATCATTCAGAAGCAGTAAGCGATGGGCGACGATATCCTGTCCCAGGAAGAGGTGGACGCCCTACTCAGGGGCGTCACCGGCGAGGACGAAGATGATGACAGCGCGCAGGACTCGCAAGGTGTCCGCGGCTACGATATCGGGCGGCAGGAGCGCATTGTGCGCGGCCGCATGCCGACGCTGGAAATCATCAACGAACGTTTTGCCCGCAACCTGCGTATAGGCCTGTTCAATTTCATCCGGCGCAATGCGGAAATTTCCGTGGGCCCGGTACGGGTGCAGAAGTACAGCGAATTCATTCGCAATCTGGTGGTTCCCACCAACCTCAACCTGGTGCATGTCAAACCGCTGCGCGGTACCGGGCTGCTGATTTTTGACCCGGATCTGGTTTTCCTGATCGTCGATAATCTGTTTGGCAGCGATGGGCGCTACCATGTGCGCGTGGAAGGGCGTGATTTCACCCCGACAGAGCAGCGCATCATCCGCCGCCTGCTCGAGGTGGTGTTTTCCGAATGCCAGAAAGCCTGGGAACCGGTACACCCCATCGAATTCGTTTACCTGCGCTCGGAAATGAATACCCAGTTCGCCAACATCGCCACCCCCACCGAAGTGGTGGTGGCCATGACCTTCCATATCGAGCTGGGTGCCGGGGGCGGCGATTTTCACATCTGTCTGCCATACTCCATGGTCGAGCCGATTCGCGACGTGTTGTCCAGCACCATGCAGGCCGACCGTACCGAAGTGGACAACCGCTGGGTCAGCCTGATGACGCACCAGGTACAGGCGGCCGAAGTGGAACTGGTGGCGACCCTGGCCGAAACCAAGGTCACGCTGGGGCAGATTCTCAATTTGAAAAACGGTGACGTGGTGATGCTGGATGTGCCGGAGGCTGTCGTGGTCGACGTGTCCGGCATTCCGGTACTGGAGTGCCACTATGGCACCGTGCAGGGGCGATACGCCCTCAAGGTAGACAAGGTATTGGCCGGGGCTGGTGAATTCGCCGAGCCCGCAGGAGACAACAAGCAATGACTGAGCAGCTAGAAGAAGGCCAGACCGCCGGGGCGGCCGACGACGAAGTATCCATGGATGACTGGGCCGCCGCCATGGCGGAGCAGGAAACCACCGATGCCGAACAGAGTGCGGCCTCGGTGCAGCCGGCAACCAATCTGTTCCAGGAACTGGGGGCCGGCAGCGAGTCCTCGTTGAACGTGCCCAGCAATCTGGACATGATTCTCGACATCCCGGTGCAGCTGACGGTAGAGCTGGGCCGCACCAAGATCGCCATCCGCAACCTGCTGCAGCTGGCGCAAGGCTCGGTGGTGGAACTGGACGGGCTGGCTGGCGAGCCGATGGATGTGCTGGTCAACGGCTGCCTGATCGCCCAGGGTGAGGTGGTGGTGGTGAACGACAAGTTCGGTATCCGCCTGACCGACATCATTACCCCGGCGGAACGCATCCGCCGCCTGCAGAAGTAATGCGCCTATCCTGCCGCCTGTCAGGCCGGCTGGCAGCGTTCTGTCTGCTGTCGGCTTCCGGCATTACCGCCGCTGCGGCATCGGCTCCGGCGGTGCTGGTGGCTGCCTCAAGCCCGACACCTTTTTCCAGCCTGTTGCAGGTGATTCTTGGCCTGGCCGTGGTGCTGGGGGCGATTGTCGGCCTGGCCTGGCTGTTTCGCCGCATGTCGGGCGGCATGCTGGGCGGCTCCAACCGCCTGCGCGTGGTCAGCGGCGTGCTGGTTGGCCAGCGGGAAAAAGTGGTCATCGTCGAGCTGGAGGGGGAGTGGCTGGTACTGGGTGTCACCAGCCATAGCGTCAATCTGCTGACCAAGATGGACCGCCCGCCCGATGCCGGTGCCGAGGTCGTGCCGCCGGGCGAACCCTTTGCCCGCTGGCTGAAGGCCGCCATGGACAAGGGGCGTCAGCAATCCGAAGCCGTAAACAAATAATGAAACCTTTCTTTAGACTATTGCCACTCTTGTGGCTGGTCCTGCCATTGTTCAGCCAGGCCACCGGCCTGCCCTTGATGACCAGTACCCCCGGGGCTGGTGGCGGTCAGAATTATTCGCTGTCGCTGCAGATGCTGTTGTTCATGACGGCGCTGGGTTTTATCCCGGCCATGCTGCTGATGACCACGGCCTTTACCCGTATCGTCATCGTGCTGTCCCTGCTGCGCCAGGCGATGGGGGTGACGCAGTCGCCGCCCAATCAGGTGATTCTGGGGCTGTCGCTGTTTCTGACCCTGTTTGTGATGGGGCCCACCTTCGATCAGGTATACAGCAAGGCCTGGGCACCGTTTTCTGATGACAAGATCAGCTTCAATCAGGCGGTGGACGAAGCCAGCAAGCCGATGAAGGCTTTCATGCTTAGCCAGACGCGCGAAAAGGATCTGGCCTTCTTCGTCGAGATTTCGCGTTCGGAAAAGCCGGCCAGCAAGGCTGATGTGTCGATGAAGACGCTGATTCCCGCCTATGTCATCAGTGAATTGAAAACCGCCTTCCAGATCGGCTTCATGGTGTTCATTCCCTTCATGATCATCGACCTGGTGGTGGCCAGCATCCTGATGGCGATGGGGATGATGATGGTGTCGCCGGTCACCATTTCCCTGCCATTCAAGCTGATGCTGTTTGTGCTGGTGGACGGCTGGACCCTGCTGATGGGTTCGCTGGTACAAAGCTTTTATACCGGCTAGCCGACATGGAAAACTTCACACTGCAGCCCGAACATCTGCCCGACTGTCATGCCCTGCTGGCGGACTGTGTGGCGAACTTGCCGGATGACTGTTATTCCCTGCCGGCACGCCTGGCCTGGGCCGGTATCTGGGATGAAGACAGCCGCCTTGCCTGGGAAGGCCGGCTGGCAACTGCCTGGAGCGTGGGCATCCGCGATGGCGGCCACTTGCTGGCATTTGCCTGGCTGACACAGGCGGGCGAGCTCGACATGCTTTATGTTGCTCCCTGGGCGCAGCGGCGCGGGCTGGCCTTGCAGATGATTCACCACCTTGAGACCGCCGCTGCCACTGCCGGCGTGACTGCCCTGCATGCCTGGGCCAGCCATGCTGCGAAACCGGTGCTGGAGCGGGCCGGCTATGCGGTGCTCAGGCCCAATCGCGTCGAGCGCGACGGTATTGCGCTGGAAAACTGGCTGATGGCCAAGGGCGGCTGGCAAGAGCCTGCTGCAGCAAGGAGCGAAGCATGAGTCCGGAACTCGTCATCAATATCGTACAGAATGCGCTGTACATCCTGATCATCGTCTCGGCCCCGGTACTGCTGGTGTCGCTGGTGGTGGGTCTCTTGGTCAGCGTGCTGCAGGCCGCGACCCAGATCAATGAAATGACGCTGACCTTCATCCCCAAGCTGCTGGCCATGTTCCTGGTGCTGGTGCTGGCCGGACCGTGGATGCTCAACACCCTGGTGGAGTACACCACCCGGCTGTTTCAGAGCATTCCCAGCGTCATCGGCTGAGCCGGCGCGCCATGTTCAGCATTTCTGATGCGCAGATCAATGTGCTGGTCGCCATGTTTGCCTGGCCGTTTGCCCGCATCATCGGCCTGTTTCTGGTCGAACCCTTGTATGCCTACCGTGGCGTGCCGCGCCGTTTCAAGGCCGGCTTCGCCCTGATGCTGACCATACTGGTGGTGCCGCTGCTGCCACCCACCCCCGCCGTACCGGTGATTTCCGCAGCCGGCATCGCCATCCTGTTCCAGCAATTGCTCATCGGCCTGGCCATGGGTTTTGTCATGCGCCTGACCATGACCGCAGTGGAAATGGCCGGCTTCATCATGGGTGCGCAGACCGGTCTGGGTTTTGCCATGTTCTTCGACCCCATGCACGCGGCCCAGGTGCCGGTGGTGTCCCAGCTGCTGTCGATGTTCGTGTTTCTGCTGTTTCTCACTTTCGATGGCCACCAGGTGGTGTTGTCCACGCTGGTGGAAAGCTTCCAGGTGCTGCCCATCGGCATGAGCATGCCGGCCCAGGGTCTGAAGGCGCTGGTGCTGTGGGGCGGCCATATCATTTCCTGGGGCGTGTGGCTGTCGATGCCGGTGATCGCCGCCTTGCTGGTCACCAACCTGGCCATCGGCGTGATGACGCGCGCGGCCCCGCAATTCAATATTTTCACCTTCGGCTTCCCGCTGACGCTGATGATAGGTTTCATCACCATCTATCTCACGCTGCCCTTGATGGTGCCGGCCATCGAACAGATTTATGGCCAGGCCTTCACCTTCATGCTGGCCATGCTGAAGGCGAAATAGCTTTCTGCTAGAATAGCGGCCAACTTTTCTGGCATTAAACCGGCCCGGTCGGGCCACACGAGATTGAGGCAATTATGGCAGGTCATAGCAAATGGGCTAACATCCAGCACCGCAAGGGTCGTCAGGATGCCAAGCGCGGCAAGATCTTCACCCGTCTGATCAAGGAAATCACCGTTGCTGCCAAGATGGGCGGCGGCGATGTCAACATGAACCCGCGCCTGCGGCTGGCAGTGGACAAGGCCAAGGCCGAATCCATGCCCAAGGACAATATCGATAACGCCATCAAGCGCGGCACCGGCCAGCTGGAAGGCGTTGACTATGTTGAATGCCGTTACGAAGGCTACGGCATCGGCGGTGCTGCCGTGATGGTGGACTGCCTGACCGACAACAAGACCCGTACCGTGGCCGATGTGCGTCATGCCTTCTCCAAGTACGGCGGCAATATGGGTACCGACGGCTGCGTGGCCTTCCAGTTCAGCCATTGCGGTTTCCTGGTGTTTGCACCGGGTGTGGACGAAGACGCACTGATGGAAGCTGCGCTGGAGTGCGGTGCCGAAGACGTGATCACCAATGACGACGGTTCCATCGAGGTGATTACCGGCCCCTACGAATTCAGCGATGTGAAACAGGCGCTGGAAGACAAGGGTTTCAAGGCGGAAATGGGCGAAGTCACCATGAAGCCGCAAAACGAAACCGAACTGGCCGGCGAAGACGCCATGCGCATGCAAAAGCTGCTGGATGCGCTGGAAGACCTGGACGACGTACAGGACGTGTACACCTCGGCCACGCTGCTGGACTGATCGGCCGCTGCTGTCACTGCAAGGCTTGCCTGCCGGCAAGCCTTTTTCATGTCCGTCATTTGCCGCGCATCAGCATCAGCATCAGCATCGGCAGCCGCGCTGCCACAGTGTAAACTTCAGCCATGCCGGCGTTGTGCGCCGGCTCACCATCCTGCGAAAGAATCTTCCATGTACCAGAGCCATGCCGAGCGTCGCCGCCGCCTGATGCTGCAGATGGGGGAGGGCATTGCCATTCTGCCCACCGCGCCCGAAGCGGTGCGCAATGCCGACAACCACTATCCCTATCGCGCCGACAGCCATTTCCTCTACCTGACCGGTTTTGCCGAACCGGAAGCCGTGCTGGTGCTGGATGCTGCCCTGGGCAAGTCCATTTTGTTCTGCCGTGAAAAGAATATTGAGCGCGAGGTGTGGGAGGGTTTCCGCTTCGGGCCGGATGGTGCCCGCGAAGCCTTTGGCTTTGACGAAGCCTACCCGCTGGCCGAACTGGACCTGCGTCTGCCCGACCTGCTCAGCGGTCAACAGGCGCTGTGGTGGAATGTCGGCCGTGATGCGGCTTTTGACGTGCGCGTCAACGGCTGGCTGGAAAGTGTGCGCCAGCGCTATCGCAGTGGCGAGCAGCCGCCGGCGCTCTATCACGACCTGCGCTGGCCGCTGGATGAGATGCGCATGGTCAAGGACGCTGGCGAACGTGCCATGCTGCGCCGTGCCGGCCAGGTGTCCGCGCAGGGCCATCTGCAAGCCATGCGTACCACGCGACCGGGCATGATGGAATACCAGGTGGAAGCGGAAATCCTCCACACCTTTATCCGCCACGGTGCGCGCTATCCTGCCTATGAAAGCATTGTTGCCGGCGGTGCCAATGCCTGCACCCTGCACTATGCCGCCAATAATGCGCGGCTGAACGATGGCGAGCTGTTGCTGATTGACGCCGGTTGCGAGCTGAACGGCTATGCTGGCGACATTACCCGTACCATTCCGGTCAATGGCAAGTTCAGTGCTGCCCAGCGTGATGTGTATGAAATCGTGCTGGCGGCGGAACTGGCCGGCATCGCTGCGGTCAAGCCTGATGCGCTGTGGAATGCCCCTGGCGACGCCGCGCTCAAGGTGCTGGTGCAAGGCATGCTGGATTTGCAGCTGCTGACCGGCACGGTGGATGGCGTGATCGAATCCGGCGCCTTCCGCCAGTTCTACATGCATGGCATCGGCCACATGATCGGCCTGGACGTGCATGATGTCGGCCAGCGCAAGCTTGGCGGCCAGTGGCGCAGCTACCAGCCCGGCATGTGCACCACCATCGAACCCGGTCTGTATATCCGCCCGGCCGATAATGTCCCCGCTGCCTTGCACAATATCGGCATCCGCATCGAGGACGATGTGCTGGTGACCGCAGATGGCCGCGAGGTGTATACCGCCGACGTACCCAAAGAAATCGACGAAATTGAAATACTGATGCAGGGCGTCTGAACATGAAAGCTACAGACAAGCAAACTGGTCTCCCGTGTGGCCACGATGGCGGCGAGCATGCCGACATCATCATTGTGGGTGGTGGGCCGGTGGGCGCGCTGGCCGCGCTGCGTTTTGCCGCAGCAGGTCGCCGCGTACTGCTGGTGGAGGCAAGGGCCAAGGATGCGCCGCTGACCGACGCGCGCGCACTGGCCTTGTCCTGGCATAGCCGGACGGCGCTGGCCGCAGCGGGTGCCTGGCCGGATGATTTGCCGGCCAGCGTCATCGACACCGTCCATGTATCGCAACAAGGCGCATTTGGCCGTACCCGGCTGGACTGCGCCGACCTGAAACTGCCGCACCTGGGCGTGGTGGTGGATTACCCGGCGCTGACGCTGGCCATCAATGCCCAGCTGGAGCAGGCCGGCGTGCAGGTCTGGTGGCAAACCCGCGTTGAAGCGGTGAACAGCCTGGGCTGCTATGCCTCGGTGAAAACCAGCGGCGTGCATGGCGACATCAGCCTGACGGCCCGGCTGGTGGTGCTGGCCGAGGGCGGTGCGCTGGCTGACAGCCTGCCCGGCATCAAGCGGCTGGTGCACGATTATCAGCAGTGCGCGGTACTGGCCGAGGTCACCACCGAACAGCCGCCGGCCGGCATTGCCTATGAACGATTTTCACGGCAGGGGCCGTTTGCCCTGTTGCCGCATGGCGACCACTACATGCTGGTGTGGACCCGCAGCCACGACGATGCCAAAGCCCTGCAACAAGCGCCTGACGAACAGGTGATGGCCGAGCTGCAGCAGGCGTTTGGCGAGCGCCAGGGCAAGGTACTGGCCATTGGCCCGCGTGCCAGTTTTCCGCTGGCACTGCGCCAGGTCAACCGCGTCAGCAGCGGCCGGGTGGTCTTGATTGGCAATGCGGCGCAGACCATGCATCCGGTGGCGGCGCAGGGCTTGAATCTGGGCCTGCGCGATGCTCTCGGCCTGGCCGATGCACTGGAAGGCATCCGCGATCCGGGCGATGCCGCAGCGCTGGCAGTCTATGCCGCCAGCCGCAAGCTGGACAGCCATGCCGTGGTCGGCTTTACCCATGGGCTGATCAAACTGTTTGACGGCGACTCCACCCTGGTCAGCGCCCTGCGCGGAGCCGGCATGAGCGCGCTGGACAGCGTACCGCCGCTGCGACGCGCCTTTGCCCGCCATCTGGTATTCGGGCTATAGAAAGCACTTCATGACACAGTACGACGTGATCATCGTGGGCGGCGGGCTGGTGGGTGCCAGCCTGGCGCTGGCGCTGGCCGACAGCGGCAAGAAAATTGCCCTGCTGGAAGGATCAGCCGCCCGCTTTGATGATCTGGAACAGGGCTGGGATGCGCGCATCTACGCCGTCAGCCCGCTCAACCGCCGTTTTCTGGAACAACTGCAGGCCTGGCCGGACATGGCGCGCATCGGCACCATCGCCAGCATGGATGTGCGCGGCGATGCCGGCGGCCGCATCCAGTTTGCCGCCAGCGATGCCGGTGCCAGTGCGCTGGCCTGGATTGTGGAAAACCGCTGGCTGCTGGCCAGCCTGTGGCAGCGGCTGGCCAGCAGCAGCGTCGACTGCTTCACCGGCGTGCGGCCGCTGGCCCTGGATACCACGGCCACTACTGCCAGCCTGAGCCTGGACGATGGCCGTGTGCTGCAGGCCAGTCTGGTGGTGGGCGCGGACGGTGCCAATTCCTGGGTGCGCCAGCAAACCGGCCTTGCCGCCAGCATCAAGCCTTATGGCCAAAGCGGCGTGGTGGCCAATTTTGCCTGTGAAAAACCGCATGGCGATATCGCCCGCCAATGGTTTACCGGTGACAGCATTCTGGCCTGGCTACCGATGGCGGGTAATCGCATTTCCATGGTGTGGTCCAGCCCGCGTCCGGATGAGCTGATGGCGCTTTCCGGCGAGCAGCTGTGCGCCCGGGTAGCGGCAGCCGGCAATCACCAGCTGGGCCATCTGAGCCTGCTCGGTCCGGCCGCTGCTTTTCCCTTACGCCTGATCCAGCCCGCAGCCGTGGTAAGCCAGCGGCTGGCACTGGTGGGAGATGCTGCCCACACCGTGCACCCGCTGGCCGGGCAGGGGGTCAACCTGGGCTTTCAGGACGCCGCCCAGCTGGCCGCGATGCTGGCCAGTGCCAGCGATGCCGGCGACTGGATGCTGCTGCGCCGCTACGAGCGCTCCCGCCGCGAAGCGGTGAAAACCATGCAGTTTACCTGTGACAGCCTGTATCGGCTGTTTCACACCGAACACCTGCCGGGATTGTCCTGGTTGCGCAATACCGGCCTGACGCTTACCAACCGGCTGACACCGCTGAAGCGGCAGTTTGCCCGTCATGCCATTGGCTTCTGAACCCAAGGAATCTGAATGAAAACCACCGTAAAAGCCCTGGCGCTGGCCGCCTCCATGCTGCTTAGCCTGACCGCCTGCAATGCCAATGCCACCCCCAATGGCAGCGAGCAGGTGAAAAAAGCCTTCAGCACCCGCTTCCCCACCCGTGAAGTGCTGAGCGTGAGCGAAACCCCGGTCAAGGGCGTGTATGAGGTGGTGGTGAAGGGCAAGCAGATCGTGTATACCGACGCCGAGGCCAAATACCTGTTTGTCGGTGACCTGATCGATACCGAAGCCAAGTCCAGCCTGACTGAAAAGAAAATGGCCGAGCTTAACCGCGTCGACTTCAACAAGCTGCCGTTCAAATACGCCATCAAGGAAGTGCGCGGCAACGGTTCCCGCAAGCTGGCGGTGTTCACCGATCCGGACTGCCCGTACTGCAAGCAGCTGGAGCGCGAAAGCCTGCCGGACATCACCAATGTCACCATTTACACCTTCCTCTATCCGCTGGCCCAGCTGCACCCGGATGCCCCGCGCAAGGCACGCCAGATCTGGTGCTCCAAGGACCGTCTGGCTACCTGGACCGCGTTCATGCGCGATGGCAAGGAACTCACCGGCACCGACAAGTGCGATACCAGCGCGCTGGACAAGATCGAAGCCATGGGTGATGAACTGGGCATTTCCGGCACGCCGGGCCTGATCTTTGCCAATGGCCGGCTGGTGCCGGGTGCCATTGCCAAGGACGACATCGAAAAACTGCTGGATGCCAAGTAAAGCTCATCGCGGAGTGTGGCCCGTTTCATGAAGCTGCCCGCCGGCATGCGCTGGATGCCGGCCCAGTGGCGCTGGGCCGCACTGTCGGAAGGCGACCGCTTGCTACTGGTGCTGAGCCTGTCGCTGCTGCTGCACCTGCCCTTGTTCATGCGGCTGACGCATGAAGGCAGTCTGCGCGGGCAGCCGCAAGCCATGTCGGTGCGGCTGGGGCAGGCAGCGCGGCAGGCCGTGCCACCACCGCAAGCCAGCAAGCCGGCTAGCGTGGCCAGGCTGGTCATCCAGCCGCCACCAGCGCCTCGCCATCGGGCCCAGCTCTTGCTGGCAGCCGCCGCCAAGACGCGGCTGGCGCATGCGGCCAGCGCTGCCGTGGCCAGTCCAGCCACGCCACCGTCTGCCACGCCATCGCAGCTTGCAACACCTCAGCCACCCCTGTCAGACGCTAGCCCGATGCTGGCAGCCAGCCCTGCCAGCGCGTCCCTGGACGATGCTGCCGAGGCGCAGCAGCTGGGACTGGATTTTTACTATGCCGCGCGCCAGCTGGATGTGCTGGCGCTGGAGCAGCTGCCTATCCAGCTGGTCGAGCCTTATGGCCTGGGCATGGACGATGTCGAGGTAAGCTTGCGGGTGTATATCAACGAGCAAGGCGGGGTGGATGCGGTACAGCTGGTGTCGGCGCGGCCGGCCGGGGTCGAGGGGCCGTTGCTGGAAGTGTTCCGTCAGGCGAAGTTTTATCCGGCGATCCGCGATGGTCATCCGGTCAAGAGTTTCAAGGTGATCCGCATCGGCCCGCAAAGCGATGGTGCGATGCCGGGCGACTGAGGGCCTGCGCAGCTCAAGCAGCAGGGCCTGTTTCGTGCTAAATTCAGCCATCCCGGCACAGCCGGGAAGCGGGCCGGCAGCGCAAGGCAGCCGCCCGTGCCATGACAGCGGAACATACCGCTCTTGTTATCTGATCACGAAGTAATCACGAAGGAAGAAGCATGTCTGATCTGAATGCACTGTTCACCCAGGCCCAGGCCGACGTTACCTCGCTGTCCGAGCGTCCGGACAACCAGACCCTGCTGCAGCTGTATGCGCTGTACAAGCAGGCCAGCGAAGGCGATGTCAGCGGCGAGCGCCCGGGCATGATGGACTTCATCAACCGCGCCAAGCACGATGCCTGGGACAAGCTCAAGGGCATGTCCAGCGATGAAGCCAAGCAAGGCTATATCGACGTGGTACAAAAGCTGCTGGCTGAATAACAGCCGCTGCTGTCCGCACCGCCAGCCAGGCTGGCGTGTGATAGAAAAACCGCTGTAACCCTTACCGGGCAGCGGTTTTTCATGCGCTGCGCAGCCAGATGCGCTGCCATGACGGGCCACAGCCATTCCACTTGTTGCAACTGCCAGCCGCCATCCTTGGCGGCTTCATCCAGCCTGCGCAGCAGCAGGATGTCGTGCAGGTCCGGCTGCCGGGCGAATGCCTCCACCTCGGCGGCGCTCATCGGGCCGCCCTGATAAGCCAGGGTGGCGCTGCTGGCGCTGGACAGCTGTTGCAGATAGGTCGGGTCGATGGCGCACAGATAGCGCTTGGCCGCCACATGCATGCCCACCAGCCGGGCGACTCTGGCGGAGAAGCCCAGCTCCAGCAGGTAGTCTGCCCCCAGCCGGTCGTGTGCCTGCACGCCGTACTCACCCATGGCGGTGGCTCCGTCGTGTTCCAGCAGATGGCCGACATCGTGCAGCAAGGCAGCCAGTTGCATCTCCTCGTCACAGCCCCAGTCGCGCGCCAGCGTGGCGGCCTGGATGGCATGGTCGGCCTGGGTAATGGCCTCGCCATAGTGCTGCTGGCCGTGTTCTTGCAGCAGGCGGCGCAGGGTGGCGATGGTATCCGGCATCAGAATACCCTCCGTCCAGCATTCCACACCTGCTGTACCAGCGGTACTTCGGGGTGGCGGCGTACCTGTAGCAGGTCGGCACGCAAGCCGACGGCGATCCGGCCCCGGTCGCTCAGCCCCACGGCCTGCGCCGGATTGTGGCTGACGGTGGCAATGGCCTGCGGCAAGCTCCAGCCGGCCTGTGCCACCAGCAAATACGCGGCGTGCAGCAGGCTGGCCGGCACGTAGTCGGAGGACAGGATGTCCAGCAGGCCGTGTTGCGCCAGCTCCAGCGCGGCGACATTGCCGGAGTGCGAGCCGCCACGCACCACATTGGGTGCGCCCATCACCGTGTGCAAGCCATGCTGGCGCGCGGCCTGGGCGGCTTCGCGCGTGGTGGGGAATTCGGAAATCGCCACGCCGTCCAGCACGGCCTCGCTGATGTGGGACAGGTCGGTATCGTCGTGGCTGGCCAGTGGAATGCCATGCTGGCGCGCCAGTTGCACTACGGCCTGCTTGTGCTGGCCGGCATAGCGCTGCTGCATGCGCTGGCGCTCGCTGACTGCTTCCAGGAAGGTCTGTTCATTCCAGCCAACCTTTTTCTTGCCGTAGTACTTCTTGTATTGCTCGATATCGCGATACTGGCGCTGGCCCGGGGTGTGGTCCATCACCGACACCAGGCGCACGGCGGGATGGCTGATCAGCGGCGTCAATTCTTCCAGCAGGCCGGGGTAGGCCAGTTCGCAGCGCAGGTGGAACAGGTGGCTGGCGCGGAATACGCCTTGCTCCATGCCCAGGTTGATGGCGGCAAAGGCGGTGTGCAGGGTATCGAGCCGTACACTTTCGCCTTCGAGATCGCCCACCGCCAACGCGTCGAATACCGTGGTGATGCCGGCAGCCGCACACTGGGCATCGTGGGTGACCACCGCCGGCAGCATAGGCCAGAGCACGCCGTTGCGCGGCATCAGGTGTTTTTCCAGATTGTCGGTATGGATTTCCACCAGGCCGGGTAGCAGATCGTCGCCGTGGAGGTCTTCACAAGCAGGTGTCGCTGGCGGCAGTGGCTGTTCATGCACGGCGCTGATCAGGCCGTTGTCGATTTCCAGCGCGCCACGCTCGATGATGCGGTCGGCCAGGATCAGGCGGGCATTGTTGAGTATGTGTTTCATCGGGCTTCTTTCGCAATCGGGGCTCAGGCGCACAGGGCGGGGGCCAGCGGTACATCGAAAATGCGGCTGGCGACGGCGGCGCGGGTGTCTTCATCGTGGAAAATGCCCACCAGTGCCGCACCGCGCTGGCGTGCTTCCCGCATCAGCTCGACCACGACGGCGCGATTGGCCGCATCCAGCGAGGCGGTTGGTTCATCCAGCAGCAGGATGGGGCGGGGAGCGATCATGCCGCGGGCGATATTCACCCGCTGCTGCTCGCCGCCGGAAAAGGTGGCCGGTGGCAGCTGCCACAGCCGTTCGCCGATATTCAGCCGCGCCAGCCATTCGCCTGCCTGCTGCTGGGCTTGCTGCACCGAGTAGCCCCATTCCAGCAGCGGTTCGGCCACGATATCCAGTGCCGACACCCGCGGAATCACCCGCAGGAACTGGCTGACATAGCCCAGGGTGTGGCGGCGCACCGCGGCAATTTCATGCGGCCGGGCGGTGGTCATGTCTACCCAGCTGCCCTGGTGCTGGATGCGGATGCTGCCAGCCTGTACCAGGTAGTTGGCATAGAGCGCCTTGAGCAGGGTGCTTTTGCCGGCACCGGATGGGCCGGTCAGCGCCACGCATTCGCCCGCCGCCACTTGCAGCGAGACAGCGGCCAGCACCGGTAAGGCCAGCCCATCCTGCTGGTGCAGGACAAAGGTTTTGCTCAGCTGTTGAGCATCAATCAGTAGCTTCATGATTTCAGGCCTGCAAAATGGAAGACACCAGCAACTGGCTGTAGGGGTGTTGCGGATCATCCAGAATCTGGTCGGTCAGCCCGGCTTCCACCACCCGGCCCTGTTGCATCACCAGCGTGCGTTGGGCCAGCAGCCGCGCCACGCCCAGATCGTGCGTCACCATGATGACGGCGATGCCGGTATCGTGAACCAGCCGGCGCAGCAGGTCGAGAAAGCGCGCTTGTACCGAGACATCCAGTCCGCCGGTGGGTTCATCCATGAACACCAGGCGCGGCTGGGTGACCAGATTGCGGGCGATCTGCAGCCTTTGTTGCATGCCGCCGGAAAAGGCCGTGGGGCGGTCGTCCAGCCGCTCGCGGCTGATTTCCACTTTTTCCAGCCACTGGGCGGCGGTTTCGCGCAGCTGGCCGTAATGGCGCTGGCCCAGCGCCATCAGCCGTTCGCTGACATTGGCCCCGGCCGATACATTCATGCGCAGGCCATCGCGGGCGTGCTGGGTAACAAAGCCCCACTCGCTGCGTGCCAGCCGGCGGCGCTCGGCCTCAGCCAGGGTGGTCAGTTCATGGCTGCTGCCAGCGCGATCGTGAAAGCGCACGCTGCCGGCGTCCGCACTCAGGCGGCCGGCCAGGGTGGACAGCAGGGTGGATTTGCCCGAGCCGGATTCACCGACAATGCACAGCACCTCGCCCTCGTACAGTTCGAAATCAATATCAAAGCAGCCTTGCCCGTTGCCATAGTCCTTGGCCAGGCCGCTCACGCTCAGTACTGGCTGGCTCATGCCTTGCCCTCCTGCTGTTGCTGGCAGTAATCGGTATCGGAGCAGACAAACATCCTGGCTCCAGCATCGTCGGTGATGATTTCATCCAGATAGCTGTCATGGCTGCCGCACAGGGCGCAGGCCTGCTCCCAGCGCTGCACGGTGAAGGGATGGTCATCAAACGCCAGGCTTTCCACCCGGGTATGGGGCGGAATGGCATACAGCCGCTTTTCCCGGCCGGCACCAAACAGCATCAGGGCCGGGCTCAGGTGCAGCTTGGGGTTGTCGAATTTCGGAATGGGCGAAGGCGATGTCAGGTAACGCTCATTGACCATGACCGGGTAGTCGTAGCTGGTGGAAATATGGCCGAAGCGGGCGATGTCTTCGTACAGCTTGACGTGCATCAGCCCGTACTCCTGGTGGGCATGCAGCTTGCGGGTTTCCACCTCGCTGGCTTCCAACGTGCGCAGCGCTTCCGGCTCCGGCACCTGGAACACCATGATCTGCCCCGGCCGCAGCGGGGTTTCCGGTATGCGGTGACGGCTCTGGATCAGGCTGGCTGCCGCCGTGCTGCTGGTGGTGGCCGCGCCGGTGACGCGGGCGAAGAAGCGGCGGATGTTGACGGCATTGGTGGTGTCATCCGCGCCCTGGTCGATCACCTTGAGCACATCATCCTGGCCGATGATGCTGGCGGTCAGCTGGATGCCGCCGGTACCCCAGCCATAGGGCAGCGGCATTTCCCGGCTGCCGAACGGCACCTGGTAGCCGGGAATGGCCACCGCCTTGAGCAAGGCACGGCGCAGCATGCGCTTGGTGTTTTCATCGAGAAAAGCAAAATTGTATTGCCATTGGCTATGACAGGCTTCAGTCATGGGCGGCCTCTTGAGGAGAGGATGGGGTGGCCTGGGCGCGCAGGGTGCGGATCAGCGACAGCTCGGCCTGGAAGTCGACGTAATGCGGCAGCTTGAGATGCTGGACAAAGCCGGAGGCTTCCACATTGTCGCTGTGATACAGCACGAATTCCTGCTGCTGGGCCGGGGCATGGGCAGCTTCTCCCAGTTCTTCCGCGCGCAGGCTGCGGTCCACCAGCGCCATGGCCATGGCCTTGCGTTCGGCCTCGCCAAAACTCAGGCCATAGCCACGGGTGAATTGCGGCGGGGCGGTCTTGCTGCCGGCAAACTGGTTGATCATCTGGCATTCGGTCAGGGTGATTTCGCCGATGTCGATGTCGAAGCCCAGCTCTTCCGGGCAAACACTGACACTGACTTCACCCATGCGGATTTCACCGGCAAAGGGGTGGCTTTCGGCATAGCCACGCTGGGTGGAGTAAGCCAGGCCCAGCAGCCAGCCCTCATCTCCACGCGCCAGGTTTTGCAGGCGGGTGGCGCGGTCGGCCGGGAACATCAGCGGCTGGCGGGTGAGGTCGGCCGGTTCCGGGTCGCCGGGCAAGGGTTGCTCGGCTTCGATCAGCCCTTCGGCTGCCAGCACCTCCAGCACGCTGGGCAGTGGCTGCGGTACGCCGCTATCGGCCAGGGCGCAGGGCGGCACATCGCTGCCATGGCCCAGCGAGAAGTCCAGCAGGCGCTGGGTGTAATCGGCGGTGGGGCCAAGTATCTGGCCGCCCGGCACATCCTTGAAGGTGCCGGACACGCGGCGGCGTACCCGCATGGCGGCGGTATCCAGCGGCTTGCTGCTGGCAAAGCGTGGCAGGGTGGTACGGAAGGCGCGCAGCAGGAAGACCGCTTCCACGGTGTCGCCGGCGGCCTGCTTCAGGGCCAGTGCGGCCAGTTCTTCGTCGTAGAGCGAACCTTCCTGCATCACCCTGGCCACGGCCAGGCGCAGCTGCTGGCGGATTTGCCCGAGGCTCAGTTCTGCCAGTGCGCTGTCACCGCGCCGTGCGGCGGCCAGCAAGTCCCAGGAGCGGGCAATGGCGGTTTCGCCACCTTTTACGGCTACATACATGTCAACCCTCCTGTACCACGGTGCTGTGCGGCAGGCCGGCCAGCTGGGTGGCGGAAAGCAGCAGTACATCCACGCCCAGCGGGAAACGGGCATGGTTGGCCTGCCATTGCGTCCAGAACGCTGGCGGCAATCCTGTTGCGCCAAAACGGCGCGGGCTGGCGAAGCCGGGGCCGCTGGCTTCCACCTGTTGCGGGGCAAAGTCGTCCACTTCCAGCAGTACGGTGGCGGAGCGGTCCGGGTATTCCGGGCTGCCGGCGCGCAGGCTGGACAAGGGCGGCAGTGCGCTGCCGGCTGGCAGCAGGATGAAATCGGCCTGTTCCGGCGTGTCCGCCAAGCGCAGTGCGCAATGAAAGCGCAGGCTGGCCAGCGTGGCCTCAGGCAGGGTTGGTGCCCATAGCGTCACATCCTGATCGATCAGGGTGTAGAGCAGCGCGCTGGTGGACGGCTTGAGCCCCGGCAGTGCCGGTGGCAGGCAGGGCAGGGTGCGCGGCAGCAGTGGCTCGGCCAGCGCCGACAGGGCGCAGCGGAATACCTGCTGGCAGTCCTGCACCATATTGTCGAAAGCTTGTTGCAGCATCATTCCCCCCTGACCATGGTAAAGAACTCGACCTTGCTGGCCGCTGCGGCACGGGCGCTCTGTTCGCGCCGCGCTGCCAGTTCCTGTTGCAGCGGCTGCAGCAGCTGTGCCTGCAGTGACGGGTAGTGTTGCGGGTTTTGCAGCAGCGCATCGGCCTGGGCAATCAGCTCGGCATGCTCGCCATCGCTGCCGCGTACCCAGCCATGCCCCAGCCAGCCGGCGATCTGGCAGCTGGCGCGGGTGACGCTGATTTCACCCAGATTGAAGCGGCTGCCGCTGCCACCGCTGCGGCCTTGCAACATCACCAGGCCGGTCTGGGCGCGCCGTAGCCAGCTGATGTCGCCAGCTGGCGGCAGATGCTGGTGCAGCAGTTCGGCCAGCCGTGGTGCCGGGCTGTGCGCCAGCAGGCTGAGCCAGTGTTGTCTTGTCTTGGTTTCCATGTGGGTGGTGAACCTGTGCTGGTTTCAAGAAAAATTCATATAAACGTATAGACGACTGCATGATAATAGCGGCAGTCGATAAGTGAACAGCACGCCAGCGTGAAGTTTTTGTGAAGCTTGGATTGCGCCGCTAGACCTGTTGCGGTGCCGGAGAAAAAAGATGATTGAACGCGGTTCGGGGGTGGCGGTATGGCGTCAGATCGAAAACAGTCTGGCCGAGGAAATTGCCTGCGGCCAGCTGCAGGCCGGTGAGCAACTACCCACCGAGCTGCAGCTGGCGGAGCGCTTTCGCGTCAACCGCCATACCATACGGCGGGCTGTGGCCACGCTGGTGGAGCGCGGCCTGCTGCGGGTGGAGCAGGGGCGCGGCACTTTTGTGCAGGACAATGCCATCGACTACGCCATCAGCAAGCGCACGCGCTTTTCACAGAATATGGCCAGGCAGAATCGCAGTTCGGACATCGACGTGGTGGCCAGTGACAACCTGCCAGCCAATGCCGAGCTTGCCGAGCTGCTGGGGGTGAATGTGGGCGACACGCTGTTTCGCATCAAGACGCTGAGCCGGGTGGAAAGCCGGGTGGTGGACTGCTCCACCATGTTCTTCCCAGCTGCGCGTTTTCCCGATCTGCCGGCCATCTACCAGCAGCAGCGCTCGGTCACCCTTACCCTGCAGCACTTCGGCATCCAGGACTACACCCGGCGCTTTACCCGGGTGACGGCGCGGCTGCCGGACAGCGAGGTGGTGGACTATCTGGGCATTCCCAAGAATCGCCCGGTGCTGCATGTCAAATCGCTGAATGTCGATCCCGATGGCCAGCCGGTGCAGTACGGCATCACCTGTTTCAATGGTGATCTGGTGCAGCTGGTGATGGAGGATCAGTGATGCGCTACGCCGTTTACCTGGCACCTGCCACCGACAGCCGCTGGTGGCAGGCAGGCTGCAGCTGGCTGGGCCATGATGCCGCGCGCGATGTGGCGGTGATGCAGCCGGCGCTCGCCGGCATCAGTGCCGAACGTCTGGCGCTGCTTACCCGCACGCCAGCACGCTATGGCTGGCATGCCACCCTGAAAGCGCCGTTTATACCGGCAACCCATGTCAGCGAAGCCATGCTGTTGCAGCAGTTGCTGGCGCTGGCACAGCGTTTCCAGCCTTTCAGCCTGCCCTTGCAACCGGTCATGCTGGGCGATTTTCTGGCCCTGCGCCCGTCTGCCCCCTGCGCCATGCTGGATGAGCTGGCCAGCAGCTGCGTGGTGGCACTGGATGGACTGGCCGACCGGCAGCAAGCACTGCGACCACGGCCGGGCCTGAGCGAGCGTCAGCAGCAGTTACAGCAACGCTGGGGCTATCCCTATGTGTTCGAGCAATATCGCTGCCACTTCACCCTGAGCGATACGCTGGCCGATGCCGCCGAGGCACAGCAGTTGTTGCACGCTGCCGAGCGCCATTTTGCCGGCCTGCCACCGCTGCTGGTGGACCGGCTGGCCTTGTTTGTCGAGCCGCAGCCGGCAAGTCCCCTGCGCTATCTGGCGAGCTGCACCTTTGCGGGAGAGCTGCTACATGTCGGCTGAACCGGGGAGGCTGTGGTATGTGATGGGGCCGTCGGCGGCAGGCAAGGACAGTGTGCTGGCCTATGTGCGGCAGCAGTTGCCAGCGACGGCCGGTGTGGTGTTCGCCCACCGCTATATCACGCGCGCGGCGGATGCCGGCGGCGAGAACCATATCGCGCTGAGTGGTGAGGAATTCCGTCAACGCCAGGCCAGTGGCTGCTTTGCCCTGTGCTGGCAACGCCATGGCCTGGATTATGCACTGGGGCTGGAGGTGCAAAGCTGGCTGGCGAGCGGGCTGGATGTGGTAGTCAATGGTTCGCGTGCCACCTTGCCCCAGGCGCGGGCGGTGTTTCCCTCGCTGCAGCCGCTGTGGATTACCGCCAGCGCGGCGGTCAGGGCTGCCCGGCTGGCCGCGCGCGGACGGGAGACGCCGCAGCAGATTGCCGCCCGCCTGCGCGAGGCCGATGCCTATCAGCCGCCACAGGACTGTATCGTATTGCAGAATGACGGCGCGCTTGCGCAGGCCGGCGCACGGCTGCTGTCCTTGCTGCAGGCTTGAAGAAGATGCGACAAGGCCGGCCTGCGCCATGATTCTGGCGTGGGCCGGCCTTGTCAGCAGCGAGCAGTCTGACGGGAATCAGGCTGTCTTGATGGCTTCCACCGGATCGACATAGTGGTAGCCCAGATCATCGGCCACCGCCTTGTAGGTGATCTTGCCATGGCACACATTCAGGCCATTGCGCAGATGGGCATTGTCCAGCAGGGCCTGCCGCCAGCCCTTGTTGGCCAGTTCCAGCGTGAAGGGCAGGGTGGCGTTGTTCAGCGCCTGGGTGGAGGTACGGGCCACGCCGCCCGGCATATTGGCCACGCAGTAGTGCACGATGCCATCCACCACGTAGATCGGGTCCTGATGGGTGGTGGCGCGGCTGGTTTCGAAACAGCCGCCCTGGTCGATGGCCACATCCACCAGCACCGCGCCCGGTTTCATATTGCCCAGCATGGCGCGGGTAACCAGCTTGGGTGCGGCGGCCCCCGGAATCAGTACCGCACCGACTACCATATCGGCTTCGCGGATGGATTCGTCGATATTGGCGGTATTGGACACCAGGGTCTTGATGCGGCCGCCAAACACCATGTCGATTTCTTTCAGGCGGGGTAAGGACTTGTCCAGAATGGTGACATCCGCGCCCAACCCGGCGGCCATGCGCGCCGCATTCAGGCCAACCACACCCCCACCGATCACCACCACGCGGGCCGGTGCCACGCCCGGCACGCCGCCCAGCAGCACGCCACGGCCGCCCTGGGCTTTTTCCAGGGCATGCGCGCCGGCCTGAATGGCCATGCGGCCGGCCACTTCCGACATCGGTGCCAGCAAGGGCAGGCCGCCGCGCTCGTCGGTGACGGTTTCGTAGGCAATGGCCACCGCGCCGGATTCGGTCAGCAGCTTGGTCTGCTCCGGGTCCGGTGCCAGATGCAGATAGGTAAACAGGATCTGGCCGGGGCGCAGCATGCGGCACTCCACCGGCTGCGGTTCTTTCACTTTCACCACCATCTCGGCCTTTGAAAATACTTCTTCTGCCGAAGAAGCTATCGAGGCCCCGGACTGGATGTACTGCTCGTCGGTAAAACCGATGGCCAGCCCGGCCTGGGTCTGCACCAGCACCTTGTGGCCGTGCGCAACCAGTTCGCGCACGCCGGCAGGGGTGAGACCCACACGATACTCGTGGTTTTTGATTTCCTTTGGAACACCGATCAACATTACCGTCTCCTTCTGTTATTGGATGGAAGCAACAGCAAACGTCTTGGGCAGGTAGCCGGGCGACCTGTTGGCGACAGGCGGCCTGCTCGGTCAAGCAGCGATGACAAGACTTGTCATCCGGACGGCAGCGCGCTGGCATTCTGCACGTGCAATGGCGTGGCCAGTGGCTGGCCGGCGTCCGATCCCGTGGCGGGATGATTTGTAGTATATGGAGGCGGCGACAGGGGTATTCACTGTAGTTTTTCGCTACAACAGCGTTATTTGCCGGATATTTCTGATTGCTGGTGAGAAAACATCGAAAATGCAGGGCGGCCGGATTGGTTTGATCATGGTCAAATATCGGCGTGCCGGCCGCGCTGGCCCTAGTTGCGCATGAAGCAGTTGCCACCGGCATGTTTGGCCAGATACATCGCCTGGTCCGCCTCCTGCAGCAGCGAATCCGGTGTGCTCTCAGCGGTGGCCAGGGTCAGGCCAATGGAAATGCCCAGCTGGAATTCCTCCGCGCCAATGCGCAGCGGCGGCTGCATGGCGGCGAGGCATTTCTCCGCCACGATGCGGGCAACCTCCCTGGCCTGTCCGTCCAGATCACACAGCAGCAGTACAAACTCGTCGCCGCCGATGCGCGCCAGGGTATCGGTTTCGCGCAGCACCGCTTGCAGCCTGCTGGTGACCATGCGCAAGGCCTCATCGCCGGCATCATGCCCCTGGCTGTCGTTGATGTGCTTGAAACCGTCCAGATCCATGAACAGCAGCGCCACGTGCTTGCCGTGGCGGCGTGACTGCGCCAGCGCCAGCTTCAGCCGGTCGGCCAGCAGCAGGCGATTGGGCAGCCCGGTCAGGGTGTCGTGGTGGGCGATGCGTTCCAGCTGGGCCTGCTGTTCGTGCAGCTTGCGCAGCAGCCGGTTAAAGGCGGCGATGAAGTGGCCCACTTCGTCATTGCGGCGGATGGTCAGCGGCACCAGCGGCAATTCGCCGCGTGTCATGCGTTCGGCGTCGGCGGCTGCATGAAACAGCGGCCGTAACACGTAATACATGCAGGCCGATGCCAGCAGGGCAAACAGGATGGTGGCGATGATGGCCCCGTGGATGGCGAAGGTTTGTACATGGCCCACGGTGGCGAAGGCTTCGCTGCTGGGCAGCCGTGCCACCACAAACCAGCCGCTGCTGGGCACCGAAACAATGGCGGCCACTTCTTCCTGGCCTGCGGCATTGGTGGTGATGCCGCTGCCGCGATAACCCGCCATGGCTCGGTCATGCAGCGGGTTGATGCCGCTGGCGGGCAGCTTTTGCAAGCTCATGCCCTTTTGCGAGGAGGCCACGTAGATATTGTCGCGTGGCGAAACCAGCAGAAAACCACCGCTGTCATGGCCTATCTGGGCTTTTTGCAGCAGATCGAGAAAGCCGGCGGATGCCAGCGGGGTGATGCCGGCCAGTACGCCCACCACCTGCATGTCGCGATTGAAAACCGGCGCTGCCATCGGCAACACCGGAACACCCAGGGCATGACCCATCACCGGGCGGCCGATATAGCTGTTGCCCTGCAAGGCGGCCCTGATGTAGTCGCGCTCGATATAGCTGCGCTGCATGCGGCCGGGTGCCACCGGGTAATCGGCCACGGCCCGGCCGTGCAGATCGGCCACGAACAGGCCGCCGGAAAACAGGCTCTGGTACTGGTATTGCTGGCGCAGCCACTGGCGCAGCTGTTCTGGCTGCTGCAGCAGCTGTTGCGGCAGGTCGCTGGCGAGGTGGGTCAGCACGCTCTGGCGCTGGCTGATCTTGTCATCGATATCGTGTGCCACATAGCTGGCCAGTGCCAGCTGCTGGTCTTGCACCACCATGCTGAGGTCCTGGCGCAGGAAATGGCTTAGTGCGTAGTAGCGTGCCAGCGAGCCGATACACACCAGGCAGACGACCAGTATCAGCAAGCGGGTGATGATGCTGTCAAAGATGCGACGCAGGGTCATTGGAGCAGCTTCGAGGTCCGTTGATTTTATGCTTGCAGTGTATACCGTGGGCATTGGCTACGGCCAAGAAAATCGGCATCGCCATGCTGGACGGGCTTGCTGTGGGAAAGGTCTAGCAGCGCAAGACAAGTTTCATGTCGGCTTAACTGCCTTGTCATTCAGGCTGAGCATGATGGCAGCCATTGACTGGCCGACCAGCCTTCGAGTGCCGGTAAATTTGTCTATACGTCTAAATCAATGGAGCAATGTCGATGAAAAAGCAGATGGCTGCATGTATTGGCCTGGTGTGCACCGGCCTGATGGCACCGCTGGCACAGGCTGCAAGCACGCTGACGGTTTATTCCGCACTGGAGGCCGATCAGGTGAAGGATTACAAGGAGGCTTTTGAAAAGGCCAATCCGGATATCGAGCTGCGCTTTGTGCGCGAATCCACCGGGGTGATTACCGCCAAACTGCTGTCGGAAAAGAACAATCCGCAGGCTGACGTGGTGTGGGGCCTGGCCGCCACCAGCCTGATGATTCTGGATCAGCAGGGCATGCTGCAAGGCTATGCGCCCAAGGGCGTGGAAAAGCTCAATCGCGAATTCGTCGACAAGGCGCATCCGCCCAAGTGGACGGGCATGGACGTGTGGGCCGCCACCATCTGTTTCAATACCGTGGAAGCGGCCAAGAAAGGCCTGCCCAAGCCGGAGAGCTGGGCCGACCTGACCAAACCGGTGTACAAGGGCCAGATCGTGATGCCGCACCCGGCCTCGTCCGGCACCGGCTATCTGGATGTGTCCGCCTGGCTGCAGATGATGGGCGAGAAACAAGGCTGGGACTACATGGACAAGCTGCACGTCAACATGGCCCAGTATGTGCACTCCGGCAGCAAGCCCTGCAAGATGGCCGCCGCCGGCGAATACCCCATCGGCATTTCCTTTGAATACCGTGGTGCCGAGCTGAAAGCAAAGGGCGCGCCGATCGATCTGGTCTATCCCAAGGAAGGTCTGGGCTGGGATCTGGAGGCCACGGCCATCCTCAAGGGTAGCAAGAACCTGGCCGCTGCCAAGAAACTGGCGGATTTCTCGGTCAGCCTGCCGGCCATGCAGCTGTATGAAAAGAACTACGCCGTGGTCGCCATGCCGGGCGTGGCCAAGCAGAACCCCTACATCCCCACCGACTATGCCAAGCGTCTGAGCAAGAACAATTTTGCCTGGGCGGCCAAAAACCGCGAAGCCATCCTGCAGGAATGGTCGCGTCGCTATGAAAGCAAGGCTGCTGCGAAGAACTGAGGCGGCGTGCTGAACGGCTAATGGTCCAATACCCGCGACACCAGCAGTCAGTCGACTGTTGGTGTCATTTGTTTGGTGCCTTTCGCAGCCAGTCACGGAGTCCTGCGAGGCTTGGCCGGGCTGGCTTAACGCAGCTTGGGCCATTTTCTCAATCACTTGGCCAGCAGTTTGTCATGTGTCGATTTATACCACGCATGCCGGTAGCGCTTGCCCGGCGGCGGCAGGAGGAGTGTGTCATGAAACCGGCCGAAAACGGCTTGAGCGATCACCTGACCATGCACGGGCTTTCCCGGCGCTTTGGCAGTTTTACCGCGCTGGATGCGGTATCGCTATCCATTCGCAAGGGCGAATTCGTCTGCCTGCTGGGGCCTTCCGGCTGCGGCAAGACCACCTTGCTGCGGCTGATTGCCGGGCTTGATCTGCCAGACGCCGGCAGCATCGCGCTGCAAGCGCGCGACATTACCCGTGCCGCACCGGCCCAGCGTGATTACGGCATTGTCTTCCAGAGCTATGCGCTGTTTCCCAACCTGAGCGTGGCCGACAATATCGCCTACGGGCTCAAGCCACGGCATGAGCGGCAACGCCACCGCCTGCGGGTGCGCGAGCTGCTGGACATGGTTGGCCTGCCCGGTGCCGAGGAAAAATACCCGGCGCAACTGTCCGGTGGCCAGCAGCAGCGCGTGGCCCTGGCGCGCGCGCTGGCTACCTCGCCCGGCATGCTGTTGCTGGATGAGCCGCTGTCGGCGCTGGACGCACGGGTGCGCGACAAGCTGCGCGAAGAGCTGAAAGGCCTGCAGCAACGGCTCGGGGTGACCACGCTGATGGTGACGCATGATCAGGAAGAGGCGCTGGCCATTGCCGACCGGGTGGTGGTGATGAATGCCGGCCGTATCGAGCAGATCGGCACGCCGGCGGAAATCTACCGCCAGCCCTGCAGCCGCTTTGTGGCGGAATTCGTCGGCGAGGCCAACTGGCTGCCGGCCACGGCCTGCGGCGCGCAACAGGTGCGCGTGGGCAACCATCTGCTGCAGCTGGAAGCAGCCTTGCCGCCAGGTCCGGCCTTGCAGCTGTTTTTGCGGCCGGAGGACGTCATCATCAAGCCGCGCTGGGAAAATGCCGCGAATACCGTGCTGGCCAGAGTCGACAATATCAGCTTTGGTGGTGCGCTGACCCGCATCCGCCTGCTACCCGAAGGCATGCCCGGCCAGGTGCTGTATGCCGAAGTGTGCCCCGGCATGCTGGATCGCCAGCCGCTGGTGCCGGGCGAGATTGTGCCGGTGGAATTGCCGGCATCCCGCCTGTTGGCCTTTGCCGGAGACCTGCCATGCTGAGCGCGGTATGGCGCTGGCTGCCGCGTGGCGAGCAGGCCGGCATCGCTGGCGAGGCGCGCATGGCCAGCCTGCTGCTGTGGGCGCTGGTGGCTGTTTTGCTGCTGGGCTTGGGCCTGCCCTTGTTGTTCATCTTTGCCAAGGCCGTGCAGGATGGCGACGGCGGCTTTGTCGGCCTCGCCAATTTTGCCCAGGTGTTGCAATCGCCCGGCCTGCTGCGCGCCAGCAGCAACAGCCTGCAACTGGGGCTGACCGTGACGGCGCTGGTGCTGCCGCTGGCTTTTGCCTTTGCCTGGGCCTTGCTGCGCAGCCGGCTGTGGGGCAGGGGGCTGTGGCGGCAGGTCGGCCTGTCGCCGTTGCTGGCCCCTTCGCTGATGCCGGCCATTTCGCTGGTTTACCTGTTCGGCAACCAGGGCCTGCTCAAGGACTGGCTGCATGGCGGCAATATTTACGGTTTCTGGGGCGTGGTGCTGGGCGAGTTGTTCTACACCTTTCCCCATGCCTTGCTGATCATCATGACGGCGCTGTCCGCCGCCGATGCCCGGCTGTACGAAGCTGGCCGTGTGCTGGGGGCCGGCCCCTTGCGCCAGTTCTTGACCATTACCCTGCCCGGTGTGCGTTACGGGCTGGTCTCGGCGGCGCTGGTGGTGTTCACCCTGGTGCTGACCGATTTTGGCGTGCCCAAGGTGGTGGGCGGTGATTTCAATGTGTTGGCGGTGGAGGCCTTCAAGCAGGTGATCGGCCAGCAGAATTTCCCGCGTGGGGCGGTGGTGGGCTTGTTGCTGTTGCTGCCGGCCATCCTGTCCTGCCTGGTGGAGCGGCGCATGGCCGGGCGACAGCAGGCGGCGCTCACCGCGCGGGCGCAGCCGTTTACGCCGGCGCCATCATGGCTGCGCGATGGCTGTGCCCTGTTGCTGTTGCTGGCCATCGGCCTGCTTTTGCTCGCGCTGCTGGGGGTGGGGGTGGCGGCCTCCTTCATCAAATACTGGCCGTACAATCTGGACTTTACCCTGGCCCACTATCAATTCGATGCGGTGGATGGTGGCGGCTGGTCGGCCTATGGCAACAGCCTGCAGTTGGCCACGGCTACGGCGCTGCTGGGCAGCCTGCTGGTGTTTGTCGGGGCTTATGTCTGCGAAAAACTGCCGGGCATGGCGCTGGGGCGGGGCCTGCTGCGCTTTCTGGCCATGCTGCCGATGGCGGTACCGGGGCTGGTGCTGGGGCTGGGCTATGTGTTCTTTTTCAATCACCCGGCCAATCCGCTGCATGGCTGGTATGGCAGCCTGGGCCTGATGGTGCTGTGCTGCATTGCCCATTTCTATACCACGGCGCACCTGACTGCCGCCACGGCGCTCAAGCAACTGGATGGTGAATTCGAAGCGGTGGCTGCCTCACTCAAAGTACCGTTCTGGGTGACCTGGTGGCGGGTGAGCCTGCCGGTCTGCCTGCCGGCGCTGGTGGATGTGGCGCGTTTTCTGTTTGTGTCGGCCATGACCACGCTGTCCGCGCTGATCTTCATCATGACGCCGGAACACAGCCTGGCGGCGGTGTCCATCATCACCATGGACGATGCCGGTGATACCGCTGCGGCAGCGGCCATGGCCACGCTGGTGGTATTGAGCTCGGCCGGGGTATCCCTGCTGCTCAGCCTGCTGGAGCGGGTACTGGGCCGGCGCAATCAGCGCTGGCGCAAGCCCGGCTGAAACCGGGCCTGGCCGTAGCGTGAGGGCTGCTCAGGAGCCAGCCGGCTTGTCCCCGGCTGCCTCGTCGGCCGCCGGGCGCGGTGCGGCGGGCGGGATGAAGAACTGCAGCGGCTGGCGGATGAAGCGTTTGAGCAGCAGCGGCAGCAGCGGCAGCACCTGACGGCCGCTCAGTTTGCGCGAACGCAGCGCCACCCACAGCGCCATGCTGAAGCTGACGGCCAGATTGGTGAAGCCGATCAGCGCCACGCCGCCGCAGTACAGGGCCATCATCCCCAAGGGCAGCTGGAAGTCCAGCGCCACCAGGCCGAATGCCAGATTGGCGGCGGAGAAGGTGATGTGACGAATGTCCAGCGGCAGGCCGAGAATGATGCCGATGGTGCCGGTCAGCCCCAGGAACAGGCCGAAATAGAAGTTGCCGGCCAAGGCCCCCAGATTGTGCTCGACGTAATGCCCCAGCTGCCAGGCGCGATGTTTGCCCAACAGCTTGTTCAGCAGCGGGTGGGCAGCCAGCCGTTCCGGGATGCGGCGATAGATGGCCTTGTTGTCGTAATAGCCGGCAATCAGCCCGGACAGGAAGAGATACACCCCGGCGATGCCGGCATGCACCAGCGCCAGGCTGCCCAGCGGGTCCAGATCATGCAGCAGATGTTGTGCCTTGGCCGTGCCAACCACCGGCTGGCCGAACAGTGCCTGCCAGCCAAGGGCAATGATGGCGGCGGTGGGGATGGCCAGCAGTACATTGCCCAGAATGGCGACGAACTGCGTGCGCATCACCTTGACCACCAGCTCGGCCAGCTCATCCAGTGGCACTCGCGGGCCGCTTTTTTCCTGCTGGTGCAGGGCGGCGGCAATGCGGGCGGCGGTCATCGCCGGCTGTTTGGTGGCAATGGTGAAGTGCAGCAATTGCACGATGATGAAGCCGACGGCGTAGTTGAGACCATACGACAGCCCCTCCCACAGCAGCGGCAGGTGGGCCTGGGCCAGCAGCAGCTTGATCAGCGCCATCACCCCGACGATCAGCCCGGCACCCATGGCGGCCTTGGCCATGCTGCCCCATTCCCGGCGCGATTCGGCAATATAGTGTTCGCCATGGCGGCCGGCATGCTCGGTCACCTGCAGTGCCAGCAGTTCGGTATTGGACTTGAACACATCGCTGACGCTGTATTTGCGGTTTTCCGCGCGGGCAAAATCCAGAATCAGGTGAAACAGCGCCGGGTTGTGGCCCGGATCGTGACCCGGCTCCAGCAGCGACAACAGGGCGCGCAGGCGGTTCAGGCTTTGCAGCAGGCGCAGTGCCTGATAGGTGAGGTTGACCGAGATGCCGTTGCGCGAGGCATTCTTGCGGATTTTGCCCAGTATTTCCTCGCACTGATCCAGCAGCACCAGCACGTGCTTGTCGTCTTCTGCCAGGGCCGTGTCATCGGCCAGTGCCCGGCGATAGCTGTCGGCATAGCTCAGCACGGCAGCATTCAGGTGCAGGAAAGGCGACTCGAAGCGCTCGATGTCCGGATACACCCGCACCAGCTCCGGTTCCAGACCGATGGCGGTCACCCGTGCCGACAGGATCTGTACTGCCTCCACCATTTGCAGCCGGGTTTGTACCCAGCCCGCACGATTCTCCTCTTCCGGCCAGGCCATGGCCTGCCATAGCTGCTGCCAGGTTTCATCCGGTATGCCAGCCAGCCAGATGTGGTCCTGCTTCCAGCGGAAGAGGCGGCCGAAGCGGTCCTGCAAGGAGTCTTCGCGGATGGGCATGGGCAGCAGCCGTTCTCCCACGCGCTTGGACAGCGTGGAGAAGAAGCCGGTATTGGCCAGGATGCCTGATTCGGTATAGAGCGGTATCTGCCGGGTCTGGGTCAGCAGTTCCAGCAGGGCAGAGCGCAGTGCCTGGCGATAGGTGGGGTTGTGCTCCAGCAGCCAGGCCAGCGCGCGCAGGTTCATCACCGCCTGTTCATGATCGGTGGCACTGGATGGGCGCAGGCTGCGCACCAGCTCGGCCAGCGCGGCTCCGCTGCTGCATTCGCCTGCGCTCAGGCTTTGAAAGATGGAATCGAGAGTCGGATTGGGCAAATTGGTCATTCGGTCAGATAGTGTCAGGCCAGTGTATGCCGGCTGCTGGTAGCCGGCTTGTCATGCAGTATGGGTAATTTGCAAGCAGAACAACAGTATCGGCCAGCTGCTTTTGGCAGCAGCCTGTGTAAGTCAGTCAAATCAGACCATGCTGATTTACGGCTGGTTCAGTCGTGCCGGGAAAAATCGTACAGCGGAACTGAGCTTTTCCGTGTGGTGATTATTCCGACTCGGCATGCTGAATGATCGCCTGTACCGCCGTATGCTGCAATTTGCGGCGGTTGGCGATGGCGTAATACTGCTCTTCCACGCCCTCCACCAGACCCAGCAGGCAGAGCTTGCCGCTGCTGGCGATATCGCTGGCGGCAAAGGCCGGTGCCGGAAACAGGCCGGCACCCTGTTCGCCAAAGGTATGCAGCAATGCGCCATCCTTGAATTCCCCCACGATGTCCGGGCGGATGCCGCGCTCGTCCAGCCAGTGTTCCAGCTGGCCGCGCAGCACATTGTCGCGGCTGGGCAGCAACAGCGGTGCCCGCTGCAGGCTGTGCGGAAAGCCCGGCTGGTAGCGCTCGGCCAGTGCTGGTGTGGCGAAAATCATCACCGGACAGCGGGCAAGCAAATAGGATTGCAGCGTCTGCTGTGCTGCCGCCGGTGCCGGGCGGTCGGCCAGCACCAGATCCAGGCTGTGGCTGCTCAGCTCGTGCAGTAGCTGGTCAAACGTCCCCTCGGTGCAATGCAGCCTGACACGTTGTGGCAAGGCCAGGGCTGGTTGCAGCAGGCGGTAGGCAATGCTCTTGGGCAGCACATCGCTGATGCCGCTGCTCAGCCGCAGGGTGTGGTCCAGTTGCTCGTCGGCCAGCATTTCCTGCAACTCTTCGCCCAGCTGGAAAATACGGTCGGCATAGCCCAGTGCCATGCGGCCGGCCTCGGTCAGCACCAGGCCACGACCTTGCTGGGTAAACAGTGCGCGGCCGATGTGCTGTTCCAGCCGGGAGATCTGGCCGCTGACGGTCTGGGCCGTCATGCCCAGCTGGCGTGCCGCTGCCGTGACGCTGCCGGCACGGGCGACCGCCCAGAAATAGTGCAGATGCTTGTAATTGAGATCGCTGAGCATGATTGTTCGAAAAATTCTGATGAATATTACCAGTTTATTTGATTTTTTCGTGGGCTGGAAACATCTATCATGCAGCGTCTGATTCATACGGGCCGGCGGTCAGCGCCGGTCTGTCATCAACCACCACTGAGAGGATTGATCATGAAACGTGTGATCTTGCTGATCGCCACCAATATCGCGGTGATGCTGGTGCTGAGCATCGCCGCCCAGTTGCTGGGCATCAACCGTTTTATCACCGCTGGCGGCCTGAATATGGGCAGCCTGCTGGCCTTTGCCGGCCTGATGGGTTTTGGCGGTGCCTTCATTTCGCTGTGGATGTCCAAGACCATGGCCAAGTGGAGTACCGGCGCACGGGTGATCGAGCAGCCGAGCAATGAAACCGAACGCTGGTTGCTGTTTACCGTGCGCAAGCTGGCGGACCGCGCCGGCCTGCCGATGCCGGAAGTTGCCGTGTACGAAGGTGAGCCGAATGCCTTTGCCACCGGTGCCAGCAAGTCCAATTCGCTGGTGGCGGTTTCTACTGGCCTGCTGTCCTCGATGACCGAGCAGGAAGTCGAAGCCGTGCTGGCCCATGAAATCGCCCACATCCAGAACGGCGACATGGTGACGCTGACGCTGATTCAGGGCGTGGTGAATACCTTTGTGTTTTTCCTGGCGCGCGTGGTGGGCTATCTGGTGGACAACTTCCTGCGCCGCAACGACGAGGAGTCGTCCAGCGGCACCGGTATCGGCTACTTCATTACCGTGATTGTGTGTGAAATCGTGTTCGGCATTCTGGCATCCTTTATCGTGATGTACTTCTCGCGTCAGCGGGAGTACCGCGCCGATGCCGGTGCGGCCAAGCTGCTGGGCAGCCCGCAGCCGATGATTGCCGCACTGCACCGTCTGGGTGGCGTGCATGCCGGTGAGCTGCCGCAGAACATGGCGGCCTCGGGCATCTCCGGTGGTGCTGGGCTGATGGGGCTGATGTCCAGTCACCCGTCGCTGGAGTCCCGTATCGCGGCCTTGCAGGCAGTACGCTGAGTTTCCGGTCTGATATTGCTGTTAACAATGAGCAGGCCTGTCCTGCTCATTGTTGTTTTATCCGGTCTGTTGCCATGTGGCAGTCAGACGCAGAGCGAAAGACAAGAAAATGGAATGGTTGAATGTGTTGTTTGCCGGCACCCCGCTGTGGATGTGGCTGATGTTCATGGCCATCGTGGCGGCCCTGCTGTTGTTTGATCTGGGTGTGCTCAACAAGGACGACCACGAGATTGGCGTCAAGGAAAGCCTGAAGCTGTCGGCGTTTTACATCGCCATGGGTCTGGCCTTTGGTGGCTGGGTATGGTGGTACCGGGGTGGCGATGCCGGCATGCAGTATCTCACCGGCTATCTGGTGGAAAAATCGCTGTCGATGGACAACATCTTTGTGATGTCGCTGATTTTCAGCGGCATGGCCGTGCCACGGCTGTACCAGCACCGGGTGCTGTTCTGGGGCATTCTGGGGGTGATCGTGCTGCGCGCGGTGATGATTGGTCTGGGTGCGGTGCTGGTGGCTGAATTCAAGTGGGTGCTGGTGCTGTTTGGCCTGTTCCTGCTGCTGACCGGTATCAAGATGCTGCTGGGCAAGGATGAGGGCCATCCCTCGCTGGATGACAACAAGCTCTACCAGTGGCTGCGCCGTCATCTGCGCCTCACGCCCACGCTGCATGGCCATCATTTCCTGGTGCGCGGCGAGCAGCATGGTTTGTCCCGTGGCTGGTGGGCCACGCCCTTGCTGTTGACGCTGATGCTGGTGGAAAGCGCCGACCTGGTGTTTGCGGTGGACAGCATTCCGGCGATTTTCGCCATCACCCAGGACCCTTTCCTGATCTACACCTCCAACATTTTCGCCATCCTGGGCCTGCGTGCGCTGTTCTTTGCGCTGTCGGCCATGGTGCACCGCTTCGAATACCTCAAGTATTCGCTGGCCATCGTGCTGGTATTCATCGGGGTGAAAGTGGGGCTGGTGTATCTCAACGACATTCAGCTGGTGAGTTTCCACATTCCCACCGGCGTGTCGCTGGTGGTGACGCTGGGTCTGCTGATCAGCGGCGTGCTGTATTCGCTGTACAAGACCCGCGACGACAAAGGCGACAGCCTGTCCTGAAGCTGATCTGCCGGTTTTGTCGCTGTCCTGCTGCTGGTCTGGCCGGGCTGTCCCTCTGGGGCGGCCCGGCTTTTTGCTTGTCGCGCCCAGGCTTTGCCGCTAGCATGGCTTTTCTTTGAGGGAGATGGCATTCCTCCCGCCTGTTTGCCGCAGCCAGCACGGATGCAGCAACTGCAAACCGCCCATCCGGGCTGATGATGCCTGCAGGCTTCCCCTTGCCGGGAGCTGCAGGTGCGTCTGTGTTTTCCGGCCGGGGGTGATTATGTGTTGTCATTCAGAAGAACCCCATGTCTGCCATTTCCCGTTCCGAAACCCTTGCCATGCTGCCGCGCATGAGCAAGCTGCTGTTACTGGCCTGCCTGGTTGCCTTGCTGGCCGGCTCTGCCTCGGCCTTTTTCCTGCACAGCCTGGTGTGGGCGACGGCCATGCGTGACAGCCACCGTTATCTGCTGTGTTTGTTGCCGCTGGCCGGCTTTGTGGTTGGCTGGGTCTATCTGCGCTATGGTAGCCGGGTGGAGGCAGGCAATAATCTGTTGATCGACGAGATTCACGATCCCACCCGCATCGTGCCCTTGCGCATGGTGCCGCTGGTGTTGTGGGGCACGGTGATGTCGCATCTGTTCGGTGCCTCGGTCGGCCGTGAAGGCACTGCCGTACAGATGGGCGGAGCGCTGGCCGACCAGCTCACCCACCTGCTCAAGCTTGGTAATGCCGACCGGCGCATCTTGCTGATGTGCGGCATTGCCGCCGGTTTTGCCTCGGTATTCGGCACGCCGCTGGCTGGCGCAGTGTTTGCACTGGAGGTGCTGGCCATTGGCCGCATGCGTTACGACGCCTTGTTTCCCTGCCTGCTGGCGGCCATTGTGGCCGACCAGGTGGGCCTCGCCTGGGGTGTGCTGCACACTCACTACGCCATTCAACTTATCCCGGCCATCAGCGGCTGGACCCTGCTGGCTACGCTGGTGGCCGGCGCGCTGTTCGGCCTCACCGGCAAGCTGTTTGCCGACAGCACCCATGCCTTGTCGGCACGCATCAAGCATTATGTGAAGTACCCGCCGCTGCGCCCCTTGCTGGGCGGCCTGCTATTGTTGGCCATCGTCTGGCCGACGGGGGCGGATCGCTATATCGGCCTGGGTATTCCGGTGATTGTGGACGCCTTCCAGCAGCCGCTGGCCCCTTATGATTTTGCCGCCAAGCTGGGCCTGACCGTGCTGTCGCTGGCCAGCGGTTTCAAGGGTGGGGAAGTGACCCCGCTGTTTTACATCGGTGCCACGCTGGGCAATGCCCTGTCTCCCTTGCTGCATCTGCCGTTTTCCCTGCTGGCCGGGCTGGGTTTTGTCGCCGTGTTTGCCGGAGCGGCCAATACGCCGCTGGCCTCCACCATCATGGCGATGGAGCTGTTTGGCAGCGAAGTGGGCATCTACGCCGCACTGGCGTGCGTGGCCAGCTATTATTTTTCTGGTCATAGCGGCATTTACCGCTCACAGCGCATCGCCCACGGCAAGCACCGGCCGTTTCCGCGCGGGCTGAAACTGAGCGAGCTGGCCGCCTGGCGGCAGCGGCAGGACAAGTAGCCTGAGGGCAGGGTGTGGACGGTTTCTACCCCTGATGCAGTCGTTTGCTGGCATGGCCGATGACAGCGGATCAGCCATAATGATATTTAAATGGAATGCGTCGGGGGAGTAGTCAGTTCATGCACAGCGTGACGGTGGTGGAGCATAGTTGGCGCAGCATGCTGCGGGCGGTGGCCAGCCTGTTGCTGGCCTATGCCTTGCTGGTGGTGGGTAATGCGCTGGGCAGCACCGAAACCTCGCTCAGCCTGCTGGCCAATGGCGTGCCGGTGGCGGTGGCCGGCATGGTGCAGTCGGCCTATTACGCTGGTTTTTTTCTGGGTGGATTTTTCTGCAGCGGCATGATCCGCCAGTACGGCCACCACCGCACCTTTGCCACCCTGACCGCCATCATCTGCGTGCTGACCTTGTGCCAGGCGCTGTTTACCACACCGTGGCTGTGGCTGCTGGCGCGGCTGGGTAATGGTCTGGCCATGGTGGGCATCTATATGGTGGTGGAAAGCTGGCTGAACGGCTGTGTCAGTAACAGCCAGCGCGGCCAGCTGTTTTCCCTATACCTGATCATCAGCTATCTGGGCGCCAGTGCCGGCCAGTGGCTGCTCAAACTGCCGTTCAGCCAGACTGGCTGGCCTTTCATCATCGTCGCCATGTTGTTTGCCCTGGCCATCATTCCCGTCACCCTGACCCAGCAGCGCCCGCAAGTGCTGGCCGCGCCGCCGCCTGGCAATGTGCTGGCGCGGGCCATGCGCACCCTGCGTCTGCTGGGCCGGCGCGCTCCGCTCAGCCTGGCCGGTGCGGTGCTGGCCGGCTGTTTCAACAGTGCCTTCTACACCATGCTGCCGGCCATGCTCAGCCAGTCCGGCCGCACCGCGCCGGATATTGCCAGCTTCATGGGCCTGGCCTTGCTGGCTGCGCCGCTATTGCAGTGGCCGATGGGCAAATGGGCGGACAGCAGCGACCGTGCCACCTTGCTGGCGCGTTGTGCGCTGGTGGTGGCGGTGCTGTCGCTGATGCTGACCCAGTTGCTGAACACCTGCTGGATGCTGCCACTGGTGATGGTGTATGTGTCGGTGGCCTTTACCTTTTACGGCACGCTCAGCGGCATCGCCAACGACGCCATGCCATCGCGCCATAGGGTGGAGGTGAGTGCCTCGCTGCTGATGGTGTATGCGCTGGGCGGCACGCTGGGGCCGCTGTTGTGTTCTTCGGTGATGGCAGCCATCGGCCCGGCTGGTTATTTCGTGGTGTCGCTGGGCTTGTCGGCCACGCTGGGCGGCTATGCCTGGTGGACGGTCAAGCGCTGGCCGCTGCCCAGCCTGCTGCCGCCGCGCTGAGCGACAGTTTGTCACCTGGCTGATTCATCATGCGGTTTTTCCTCTGGCGAAAGCATCATTCCATGACGGTGAAAATCATCCGTGGCGGCAGTGTGCTGGCCGCGCTGCTGCTATTGGTATCCTGGGCGGTGCATGCCGCCAATGCCGATGCCTTGTGGAATATCGTGCACGAGCAGTGTGTGCCGCACTGGCAGCAGGCAGAGGACCCGGCACCCTGTGCCCGGGTGGAGACCGGGCAGGGCGAAGCGCAGGGTTTTGCCATGCTCAAGGACATCCACGGTGTGCTGCAATACTTGCTGATTCCCACAGCCCGCGTCAGCGGCATCGAAAGCCCGCTACTGCTACAGGAAGATGCTCCCGATTACTGGGCTGCAGCCTGGGACGCCCACCAGTGGCTGGACCGTCTGCACGGCAGCCCCTTGCCACGCGAGGCGCTGGCGCTGACGGTGAACTCGCCATGGGGCCGCAGCCAGAACCAGTTGCACATTCATGTTTCCTGTGTGCAGCCGGCATTGCGTCAGCAGTTGCAACAGGCAGCCATCGAGCTGCAGTGGCATGAGCTGCCTGGCGGCATCAACGGCCATGCCTACCTGGCAAGGGCCATCATGGGCGAGACGCTGGCCGGTGTGCAGCCCTTCCGCCTGCTGGCGGAGGGGATTCCTGCTGCCCGCGAGGACATGGGCCGCTACACCTTGGCAGTAATTGCCACCCGTTTCGACAGCGGGCCGGGCTTCTGGCTGCTGGCCAGCAAGGCCGACCTGCTGGCCGGCAACTTTGCCTCGGCCGAAGGCGATGTGCAGGATCATGACTGCCAGATACTGCAGCCGGCAGTAGCGCCATGAACAATCATCCATCGTTCAGCGCTGTGTTCTGGACAGCTCCCAGGCGCTAAGGCCAGTCAGGCTGCAAGCCGCGCCCACCACCACCACGCCTGCCCAGCCCCAGTGGCCATATGCCCAGGCCGAGGCCAGCGAACCAACGGCCCCGCCGATGAAGTAACTGGTCATATAGGCCGAGGTCAGCCGGTTACGCGCTTCCGGGCGGATGCGGTAGATCGCCCCCTGATTACTGACGTGGCAGCCTGCCACACCCAGATCCAGCAGCAGAATGCCCACCAGCAAGGCGGCAATGGAGTGCGGTGCCAGCGCCAGCGGCAGCCACGCCAGCAACATCAGACCCAGGCTCAGCCGGGTAGCCAGCGGGCCATGGCCCCGGTCGCTCAGCCGGCCAACGATATTGGCGGACATGGCCCCGGCCGCACCGGCCAGCCCGAACAGGCCGATGGTGCTGTTGGAGAAGGAAAATGGCGGCGCTGACAGCAAGAAGGCCAGCGAGGTCCACATCACGCTGAAGGTGGCAAAAGCCATCGCCCCCAGCAGGCCGCGCAGGCGCAGGCTGGCTTCCTCCTTGAACAAGCGCAAGACCGAGCGCAGTAGCTGCGGATAGGACAGGCCGTTGCCCACGCGGCTGACTGGCAGCTGGCGCGCCAGCACCACCGTCATCAGCAGCATGCCTGCCGCGCCGCACCAGTAAACCGTGTGCCAGCTGCCCAGGTCGGCCAGTGTGCCGGCCACGGTGCGGGCCAGCAGGATGCCGGTGAGCAGGCCGCTCATGATGGTGCCCACCACGCGGCCGCGTTCGGCCTCGGCGGCCAGGCTGGCACCCAGCGGCAGCAGGACTTGTGCCACGACCGAGCACACGCCGGCCAGTGCCGTGCCAAGCAGCAGCTGGCTCATGCTGTTGGCGCTGGCGCTGATCAGCAGGCCGGCAGTGGCCAGCAACATCATGCTGATGATCAGCCGTCGCCGTTCCAGCATGTCGCCCAGTGGCACGATCAATAGCAAGCCCAGGGCGTAACCGAGCTGGGCGGTGGTGACGATGCTGCCGGCGCTGGCAGCGGAAATACCCAGGCTGCGGGAAATTTCCGGCAATAGCGGCTGGGCATAGTAGTTGCCGGCGACGGCGAGGCCGGTGGCCACGGTCATCAGCCACACCAGCAAGGGATTGAGGCTGGTGGTGCGGCTGGCCGGAGAGAGCAGGGTGTCTGCAGCGTTCATGTTCAGGCTTTCGGTGGGTGGCTGCGCTAGCCGGTGGGAAACTGCATGCCCCTGCAGTATTGGCTGGCCTAAGCAATGACACCAATGTATTGTTTTCATGTTTTTAATCGTGAAACGAGATTGATTGCATGAATCTGCGCCAGATCGACTATGTGCTGGCGGTGGCCGAAGAAGAGAACTTCACCCGCGCCGCCGAGCGTTGCCACACCGTGCAGTCTGCGCTCAGCCACCAGATATCGCGGCTGGAGCAGGAGTTTGGCACCCGCCTGTTCGAACGTACTTCACGCCAGGTCACCCTGACGCCGGCCGGTCATACCTTCGTCAACCATGCCCGCCAGGTACGCGATGCTGCGCGCCGGTTGGAAGACGAAATGGCGGCGGCCACCGGTGAAATTCGCGGCTGTCTGCGCCTAGGCTGTATTTCCACGCTCAGCAGGCTGGATCTGCCCGGCTTGCTGGCGGAATACCACCGCCGCCATCCGCAGGTGGATGTACAGCTGGCCTTGCGCATGAGTGATGTGCTGATGGAAGAGCTGCGGCAGCAGCAGACCGATATCGCCTTCATCGGCGTGTGGCCGGGCGAACCGGTGCTGGGGCTGGATGCTCGCCTGCTGTGGGAGGAGCCGCTGCTGGCCTTGCTGCATCCCCAGCACCCGCTGGCCGGCTGTCAGGAATTGACCTTGCAGCAGCTGGCGCAGCAAACCCTGGTGGACTGGCCGGCCGGCACCGGCCCGCGTCAGCAGACCGATATGGCGTTTGCCGCCCAGGGCATCCGGCGGCGGGTGACCTTCGAGGTGAATCATGCCGAAACACTGGTCAGCCTGGTGCGTAGTGGCTGTGCCGTTGGCATGGTGCCGGCACTGGGGGCAGGCCAGCATGCCGACCTGCTGGCCTTGCCGGTGGTGGATGGCCCGCGCCGGCGCGTCTATCTGGCCTGTCACGATAGCCCCACACCAGCGGCCGCTGCCTTGCTGGCACTGGTGGATGGCTATCTGCAGGCTGCGTCATGATATTGACCGGGCCTGCCGCTGCGTCACACGAGTTTGCCTGGCGGAGGAGGGGCTAGGCTGGCGGTGCTGGCAGGCTTCTTGCGTCTGTGACGGGTGTCATCGCCAACAGGATTGCCCCGTGTCCGCAGAGCCGCCATCACCCCCGCAACAAGTCATCCAGCTGCGGCGCGATTACAACAGTTGGGTAGCGCGCGAATCACTGGAAGACTACGCCTTGCGCTTTACCCCGCGCCGCTTTCGCCAGTGGTCGCTGTGGCGGGTGGCCAATACCGCGCTGGGCGGGGCGGCCTCGTTCCTGGTGCTGGAGGCGGTGGGTGCCACCATGCTGGTGCAGGCGGGCTTCTTCAACGCCTTGCTGGCCATCCTGCTGACCGGGCTGGTGATCTTGCTGGCCGGCCTGCCGATTTCGGTGTATGCCGCCCGCTACGGCGTGGACATGGATCTGCTGACCCGTGGTGCCGGTTTCGGCTATATCGGTTCCACCGTCACCTCGCTGATCTACGCCTCCTTCACCTTCATCTTCTTCGCGCTGGAAGCGGCCATCATGGCCTATGCACTGGAGCTGGGCTTCGGCATTCCGCCAGTGGCGGGTTACCTGTTGTGCGCCTTGTTGGTGCTGCCGCTGGTCACCCACGGTGTCACCGCCATCAGCCGCCTGCAAAGCTGGACCCAGCCCTTGTGGCTGCTGCTCTTGCTGCTGCCCTATGGCTTTGTGCTGTGGCAGGAGCCATCTGCCGTGCAGGGCCTGTGGCATTACCCTGGTGCACAGGGTGCGGGCACGCACTTCGACCTGCGCAGTTTTGGTGCGGCGTTTGCGGTGGGCATTGCGCTGATTACCCAGATGGGCGAGCAGGCCGACTACTTGCGCTTCATGCCGCCGCGCACTGCCGGCAATGCGCGCAGCTGGTGGCTGGCCTGCCTGCTGGGCGGGCCGGGCTGGGTGCTGCCGGGCGTGGCCAAGATGCTGGGTGGGGCGCTACTGGCCTGGCTGGCGCTGCGCAATGCCGTGCCGCTGGCCAAGGCGGTGGACCCGAACCAGATGTATCTGATCGGCTATTCCCATGTATTCAGCGATGGCCGGCTGGCGATTGCCGCCACCACGCTGTTTGTCATCGTGTCGCAGCTGAAGATCAACGTTACCAATGCCTATGCCGGCAGCCTGGCCTGGTCCAATTTCTTTTCCCGCCTCACCCACAGCCATCCGGGCCGGGTGGTATGGGTGGTGTTCAATACGCTGATTGCCCTGCTGTTGATGGAGCTGGAAGTATTCCAGGCGCTGGGACAGGTGCTGGCGCTGTACAGCAATATCGCCATTTCCTGGATCATGGCGGTGGTGGCGGATTTGCTGATCAACAAGCCGCTGGGGCTGAGTCCGCCCGGCATCGAGTTCCGGCGCGGCTATCTGTACGACATCAATCCGGTGGGCCTGGGCGCGATGGCGCTCTCATCCCTGCTGGCGGTGGCCGCCCATCTGGGCGCGCTGGGCGAGACGGCACAGGCGCTGTCACCACTGGTGGCCATGTGTGCAGCGCTGTTGCTGTCGCCGCTGTTCGCCTGGCTCAGTGGCGGGCGCTATTATCTGGCGCGCCGCCCCTCCGGCATGCAGCAGGCGCACTATCGTTGTGTGCTGTGCCAGCGCGAATACGAGGCTGAAGACATCGTCGGCTGCCCGGCTTATCAAGGCCATATCTGTTCGCTGTGCTGCACGCTGGATGTGCGCTGCGGCGACCTGTGCAAGCCGCAGGCCACGCTGGCGGCGCAATGGCAGGGGCTGTTGCAGCGCCTGCTACCGCGTGGCCTGCAACCTTATCTGCAGCGCGGGCTGGGGCATTACCTGCTGCTGATGACCGGCATCACGGCTTTCTTGCTATTGCTGCTGGGCCTGTTGTATTTCATCGCCCGGCAGGAGGGGGCGGTGGCCGGCCTGTCCGGCCTGCTGTTCCGCCTGTTTGCCGTGCTGCTGCTGGCCAGCAGCGTGCTGGCCTGGTGGATGGTGCTGACCCGCAATAGCCGGCAGGTGGCACAGGAGGAATCGCGCCGCCAGACCGGCCTGCTGTGGCAGGAGATCGACTCGCACCGCCAGACCGACCTGCTGCTGCAACAGGCGCGTGAAGCCGCCGAACAGGCCAATCAGGCCAAGAGCCGCTATGTCACTACCATCAGCCATGAATTGCGCACGCCGCTCAACAGCATGCTGGGTTATGCGCAGATTCTGCATGCGGATGCCAGCCTGCCAGCAGCGGCGCGCCAGGCGGTGGAGGTGGTGTACAAGAGTGGCGACCATCTGTTGTCGGTGATCGAAGGCACCATGGACATTGCCCGCATCGAAAGCGGCAAGCTGACGCTGGACATGCGGCCGCTGGACTTTACCGCCTTCATCAAGCAGCTGGTGGCCATGTTCAGCCTGCAGGCGCAGCAAAAGGGGCTGGATTTCCGCTTCGAACCGCTAGGCGAGCTGCCGGCGGTGGTGCGCGCCGATGAAAAGCGGCTGCGGCAGATCCTGATCAACCTGCTGGGCAATGCGGTCAAGTTCACCCTGCGCGGCGAGGTCAGCCTGGGGCTGCGCTATCAGCGCGAAATGGCCACCTTTACCATCCGCGACAGCGGGCCGGGTATGGCGGCCGAGGATCAGGCGCGGCTGTTCGAGCCCTTCGAACGTGGCCGCCAGTCGCAACAGGGTGGCAGTGGGCTGGGGCTGACCATCAGCAAGATGCTGACCGACCTGATGGGCGGCGAAATCCGCCTGGACAGCACGCCGGGGCAGGGCGCGCTGTTTACCGTGCGGCTGTTCCTGCCGGCGCTGCACGGCCAGCAGGCCGAACAGGCGGTGCCACGGCTGCAGCGCACCGGCTATGCCGGGCCGCGCCGCCGCTTGCTGCTGGTGGATAACGAGGCGGTGGACCGCGCCATGCTGGGACGCATGCTGCAGCCGCTGGGCTTTGAGCTGGCCGAGGCCAGTAGCGGCGCAGCTTGTCTGGCGCAGCTGGCCAGCTTTCGCCCGCATGCAGTGTTCATGGACCTGGCCATGCCCGGCATGGACGGCTGGCAAACGCTGCGGGCTATCCGCCAGCAGCAGTCCGGCCAGCCCGGTGCGGCACAGCTGGCGGTCATCTCGGCCAATGCCTTTGAAAAAGGCCAGGACAATGATGTCGGCATCGGCATGGCCGATTTCTTCGTCAAGCCGATCCGGCTGGAAGAAATACTCGACTGGCTGGGGCAGCGGCTGGCGCTGCAATGGCACACCGACAGCCAGCCAGCCGAGGCCGCTGCCCTGCAAGCACTGCACGCCAGCGCGGCGGCATTGAGCCTGCCACCTGCCGATTTGCTGCAACCCTTGCTGCAAGCGCTGGAGCTGGGCTACCCCAAGGGGGTGAAAGCGGCCTTGCAGACCTTGGCCAACCAGACCGTCCAGCATGGTGAATTCCTGCGCCGCGCCGAGGCGCTGGCGGCAAACTTTCAATTTGATGCGCTGCGCAGCCTGGTGCAGCCGGATGAGGACCAAGCCTGATGGACAAGGCCGCACAACGCAGCGCACTGGTGCTGATCGTGGATGATGTGCCGGACAATCTGCAGTTGCTGCACGATGCGCTGGATGCCGCCGGCCACACCGTGCTGGTGGCCACCCATGGCGAGGCCGCCCTGCAACGCGCCCGGCTCAGCCTGCCGGATGTGATCCTGCTGGACGCGGTCATGCCGGGGATGGACGGTTTCGAAGTAGCACGGCGGCTGAAGGCGGATTTTGTCACCCGGCCCATTCCCATCGTATTCATGACCGGCCTGACCGAGAGCGAACACGTGGTGGCGGCTTTTGCCGCCGGCGGGGCCGACTATGTCACCAAACCGCTGCGTCCGCCGGAAGTGCTGGCGCGCATTGCCGCACATACTGCCAGCGCCCGCCAGATGCAGCAGGCGCGCAGCGCGCTGGATGCCTTTGGCCAGGCCACACTGGCGCTGGACCCGCACAACGGCCGCCTGCTATGGCAGACCGCGCTGGCCCGCCAGCTGTTGCAGCGCTATTTTGCGGTGGCAGGTGAACAGGCACCGGAGGCGCTGCTGCGCTGGGCCTTCAACGCCCAGCAGGCCAGACAGGCCGGGCAGGAGCTGCCGGGGCAGTGGCCGGGTGAGGCCGGCCAGCGGCTGTTGGCCAGTTTTCATCTGGCCCCCGGCGAGCCGGAGTGGCTGGTGGTATTGCGCGAAGATGGTGTGCAATCCAGCGTGGCCGCGCTGGTGGCGGCGTTCCGCCTGACCCAGCGCGAGGCCGAGGTGTTGCACTGGCTGAGCCTGGGCAAGACCAATCGCGATATTGCCGACATCCTTGGCATGAGCCCGCGCACCGTCAACAAGCATCTGGAGCATGTATTCGCCAAGCTGGGTGTGGAAACCCGTACCTCGGCGGCAGCACTGGCGCTGGGGCGCGGGCATGCTTAGACCCGATAACAAAACCCCCGCTCCAGCATTGCGCCGCCTTGCCGTACGCCATGTACTGTCTGCGGCGGCGCGCCTTGGCCCGGGTTCTCTACGCGCTTAGCGGCTCTTGGCCCGAAGCTGTTGCTGCAGGCCCGTCGTGCTCGGCAAACACCTCTTTTGCTGCAAACATGCCGTTGAGCGCTGCCGGAAAACCGGCATACACCGCCATCTGCAGGATGGTTTCGTGGATTTCCTGCTGGCTCAGGCCCACATTCAGCCCGGCGGCAATATGTACCTTGAGCTGCGGTGTGGCATGGCCCAGCGCGGTGAGGGCGGCGATGGTGGCCAGTTCGCGCTGTTGCAGGCTGAGGCCGGGGCGGCAATACACTTCGCCAAAGGCGAATTCGATGATGTAGCTGGCCAGATCGGGGCTGATGTCCTGCAGGCTGGCGATGACGCGCTCGCCGGCCGCAGCGTCAACCTGACGCAGGCGGTTCCAGCCCTGTTGGTATAGTGGGGTGTGCATGAGTGACTCCTGTCGCGGTGCGGTGGCTGGCGGCCTGCAGTTCTGTCGCCATGCCGGCATAGATGGCGACCTTGTCGCGCATCAGTGCCAGATTTTCCTGCAGGGTGGCCAGCCGGGTTTCCAGTGTCAGCACATGCTGTTGCAGCATCTGCTGACGCGCGACCACACTGTCCAGCTGATTGCCACTGCGCCGCAGTGCGGCGTAGTGCAGCATGTCGCGTATCGGCATGCCGGTAGCGCGCAGGCGCAGCAGGAAGTCTATCCAGCGCTGTTCCTGTTCGCCGTAGCAGCGGTGGCCGCTGGCGCTGCGCGCCACCGGGTCGATCAGCCCGATATCCTCGTAATAGCGCAGGGTGTGGGCTGACAGTCCGCTGTGGCGGGCCATCTGGCGGATGCTCAGTGTGGTCATGGGGGCAGTCTGCTAGTTGGAGTGCACTCGAAGTCAAGCGCCATCATACCCGGCCTGCCGCCGGCCAGGGTCGCGGCGGCGGGGCTGCCGTGGTAGATTGCGGCGGTCCGGCCATGCCACCTGTTGCGCTGGCCGGCCCCAGTCAGGAGTCTTGCCTTGTTCTCTCCCCGAAGCCTGTTTCCCCGCCTTGCCGGCCGGCTGACGGCCTTGTTTGGCCGTGGCCTGGTGCTGTCGATGGTGATGATTGTGCTGGCCGGCGTGCTCATCATGCTGTTGGCGTTGGTGCTGACCAATGCGGCGGCACCAACCAGCCTCACCATCGTCAGCGGCCCGCCGGGCAGCGTGTTCCAGAAAACCGCCTTGCGTTACCAGAAGATCCTGGCGCGCGAGGGGGTGACGGTGAAAATCCTGCCTAGCGGCGGCTCGCTGGATAATCTGCACAAGCTGAGCAACCCCCGGCTGGATGTGGATGTCGGCTTCGTACTGGGCGGCGAGGCGGGCAGTGCCGATACCAGCCGGCTGATGTCGCTGGGCAGCATTTCCTATCAGCCGCTGATGGTGTTCTATCGCGGTGCACCCAAGGCATTGCTGTCCGATTTCAAAGGCATGCGGCTGGCTATCGGCGAAGAGGGCAGCGGTACTCACAGCCTGGCGCTGGCGCTGCTCAAGCTCAATGGCATCACGCCGGGGGCTGAAACCACGCTGCTGAATGCGCTGCCGGGCGATGCCGTCAAGTCCCTGCTGGAGCAGCAGGTGGATGCGCTGTTCGTGATGGGTGACTCCAGCTCCACCGATCTGCTACGCCAGTTGCTGCACACGCCGGACATTCATCTTTTCAGCTTCATCCAGGCTGATGGCTACGCGCGGCGGGTCAGCTATCTGAACAAGCTGGAGCTGCCGCGTGGCGCGCTGGACCTGGGGCGGGATCTCCCGCCGGAAAACACCAATCTGGTCGGCCCCACGGTGGAACTGGTAGCACGCGAGGGCTTGCATCCGGCCTTGTCCGATCTGCTGCTGGAGGCCGCGCGCGAAGTCCACGGCAAGCCCGGTCTGTTCAAGAAGGCTGGCGAGTTTCCGGTGCTGGCCGAGCATGAAATCCGCCTGAGCCCGGATGCGCAGCGCTATTACGCCTCCGGCAAGAGCTTTTTCTATCGCACCTTCCCCTTCTGGCTGGCCGGTCTGGTGGCGCGCGGGCTGGCGGTGATGCTGCCGCTGGCGCTGTTGCTGATTCCGGCGCTGAAAATGGCCCCGGCCATTTACCGCTGGCGCATCCAGTCCGGCATCAATCGCTGGTATCGGGTGCTGTTCGATATTGAGCGCGAGGCGGTGGCACAGCGCAGCGTGCCGGGCAAGCAGGAGGAATTGCTGCACCGCCTGCAGCATGTCGATGCCACGGTAAGCAAGATCGTGGTGCCGGCTGCCTTTGGCGATTTGCTGTATGAATTGCGCGGCCATATCGACTTTGTCCGCAGCCGGCTGCAGGCCGATGCCGATGCCGACGCCGAGCACCGCCAGCGCTGAGTCAGCTGTTGTCCTTGTGCGGCAGTACCCGCCGTATCAGCCGGCTGATGCCCTGGCGCAGCGGTGGCCGGTGCAGGCTCAGCCCACCCAGCAAGCCGACCAGGCCGCCGGCCAGGGTGTCGTAGAAGCGCGCCTCGATCAGGCTGGAAGCAGAGCCCTGGCCCAGGTGCGCGGCTTCGGCCAGCAAAATGGCCATGGGGGTGATGAACACCGCCGCCATGCCGTAGTGGCGCACCACCAGGGTTTCCACCACCCCGCTCAGCAACATCACCAGCAGCGCGACCGACCACGCATTCAAGGGCAGGCTCAGCACCGCCCAGGTCAGCAGCAGCCCCAGCGCCGTGCCCAGCAGCCGCTGGAACTGGCGGTTCCATACCGCCCGCAGGCTGGCCCCTTGCAGCACGGCCAGACAGCTCACCGGCACCCAGTAGGGACGCTCCAGTTGCAGCAGTTCGGCCAGCAGCAGCGACAGGCCGACAGTCAGCCCGATGATCAGCGCATCCACCACCACGAAGTCGAAATCGGCAGCCGGCAGGGCTTGTATCGGTCTGGGTGTGCGCTGGCTCAGCACATGCAGGCTGTAGCCGAAGGCCAGCACACAGGCCAGCAGGCTGCCCATGGCCAGCAGGCCCACCCGCAGTGGTATCTGCAGCACCGGCACCGGGGTATAAGCGGCCAGCGCGGCCACCATCACGAAGAAATAGCTGCCGGGCGGCGGCAGGCGGTAAAAGCGGCAGATCATCGTTACCAGAATGGTGATGACGGTCAGTACCGGGGCTGCGGCCAGCGGTAGCAGCTGGCTTAACAGGCCCAGGGTGAAGCTGGCGATCAGCCCAAAGCTGCAGGCCATGATGGTGACCATGCGGTGGTGCATGGGCGTGGCCGGCAGGTAGAGAAAAGCCATGCCGCCCAGGGAGGACAGCAGGCCGTAGCCAAGCTGGCCGGTCCAGGCGGCAATCAGCAGCGGCAGACCGGTGGCCAGCGCTGCTGTCAGCGGCATCTGCCACGGCCGGTCACTGGCCTGAAAACTGCGTAACTGCTGCCATTCCCGCGCAATCAGAGCGCGTATCTCCTGGGGCCATCTGGCTGATTGCATGCTTGGCTTCCATCGAACATTTGTTAAGAGCGGCTAACAAGAGCGTAGCACCCCTGGGGCAAGGCGCGCCGACGCAGACAGTACAAGCAGTACGGCAAGGAGGCGCAACGCAGCGGCAGGGTTTTGTTAGCGGCTCTAGCCTGCGAAAAAGTCAGTGTGCTGGCAAGCGCTCAGTGTAGGGCGACGGCCTACCTTGCCGCGCGCTGCCGCCAGCCGCAGAGGACAAACAGCAGGGCCATGCCCCACAGTACCGCCACCATCCAGCTGCCGCCGGCATGCTGCATCACCAGCCCGGTGGCCGCCGGCCCCAGGCTGCTGGAGGCATTCCAGCTCAGCGAAATCAGCCCGGAAATACGCAATAGCGCCGCGCCGCTGAACAGCTCGCCGCTGGCCACCATGGATAAGGTATAGATGGCACCGGCGCAGCCGCCCAGCACAAACAGATAGACTTCCCACAGCCCCGGCAGCTGCATCAGCCACGGCAACAAGGGCAGCAGCAGGCAGACCAGCATGCCGCACAACAGCTGCACCCGGCGGCGGCCAAAGTGGTCGGCTAACCAGCCGATGGCGAATTGCAGCGCGGCATCGCCGGCCAGCAGGATGGAGGCCGAAGCCAGTGCGCGGCTCTGGCTCATGCCGGCGTCCATGGCCACCAGCGGCAGAAAGCTGAGCATGACGGTATCGAATGAGGCAAAGAAAGCGGTGCCCAGCAGGATGGCCGGCGCGCTGCGGATGATGCCCAGCCAGGAGGTGGCGCTCTGTTTGCCCAGCGTACCGGGTGCAGACGGCGCAGGGTGGGCCGCCTGCTGGCCGGCCGGCTGTTCGGGCCGCGCCAGCATCACGCCCGGCACCCCCAGCAAGAACAGCCCGCCGCACAGCAGGAAGGATTGCTCCGGCCAGCGCGCCAGCAGGTCAGTCAGCAGCGGTCCCAGCACCTGACAGGCGGTGAAGCAGGTGGAGTAAATGGCCACGATGCGGCCACGCGCATGGTCGCCGGCCAGGGTGTTGATCCAGCTTTCCCCCAGCACGAACAGCGGGGCCATGGCCGCGCCAAACAGGAAGCGCGCCAGCATCCAGCCGGGAATCGACTGCAGGTATTGCAGCGGCATCACCGATAGTGTCGCCAGCAGCAGGCAGCCCAGCATCACATTGCGCCGCCCCAGCCGCAGCGCCAGCGCCGGCGCGGCCACGGTGGCCAGCACCCCGCCCAGTGCGCCGGCGGCTACGGTCCAGCCGATTACCTCCGGGCTGAAACCGCGTGCGGTCAGGGTAAGGGCGGTCAGCGGCATGGTGCTGCCCAGCCCCAGGCCAAGCAGGGCCACGCTGAAAATGACGGCGGTGAAATCACGCCAGGCGCTGCGTGGCAGCATAAACAGACTCCATCGACGGGGAGACACAGCCTAGCACAAGGGCATGGCACAGCGGCAAGCATGCGCCCGGTCTGGCCTGCGCAGGCTTGTACGTCATGTAACGTATTTTGCAGGCCCGGCGCGGATCGTACTCTGATGACGCAGCGCAACATCCATAGCAATCATCAGGGGAATCTCATGGCATCTACTCGTCGCATGTTTCTGAAGTCCGCTCCGCTGGTCCTGGCCGCCGCCGGCCTCGTGTCCATGCCAGCCTTTGCCGCCGACACCATCAAGGTAGGGGTGTTGCACTCCCTGTCTGGCACCATGGCCATTTCGGAAACCTCGCTCAAGGACATGGCGCTGTTTGCCATCGACCAGATCAATGCCAAGGGCGGCGTGCTGGGCAAGAAGCTGGAACCGGTGGTGGTGGACCCGGCCTCCAACTGGCCGCTGTTTGCCGAAAAGGCGCGTCAGCTGCTGAGCAAGGACAAGGTGGCGGTGACCTTCGGCTGTTGGACTTCGGTCTCGCGCAAGTCGGTGCTGCCGGTGTTCGAGGAGTTGAACGGCCTGCTGTTCTACCCGGTGCAGTACGAGGGTGAGGAAATGTCACCCAATGTGTTCTACACCGGTGCTGCGCCCAACCAGCAGGCCATTCCGGCGGTGGAGTACCTGATGAGCAAGGAGGGCGGCAGTGCCAAGCGCTTCTTCCTGCTGGGGACCGACTATGTCTACCCGCGCACCACCAACAAGATCCTGCGGGCCTTCCTGCACTCCAAGGGGGTGAAGGACGAAAACATCCAGGAGATGTACACCCCCTTCGGCCACAGCGATTACCAGACCATCGTCGGCAACATCAAGAAGTTTGCCGCCGGCGGCAAGACTGCCGTCATCTCCACCATTAATGGCGACTCCAACGTGCCTTTCTACAAGGAACTGGGCAATCAGGGCCTGAAGGCGACCGACGTGCCGGTGGTGGCCTTCTCGGTGGGTGAGGAAGAACTCAAGGGCATCGATGCCAAGCCGCTGGTGGGCCATCTGGCCGCCTGGAACTACTTCATGAGCGTGAAGAACCCGGTCAACAGCAAGTGGATTGCCGACTACCGCGCCTGGGCCAAGAAGAAGGGCCTGGCCAATGCCGACAAGCTGGTCACCAACGACCCGATGGAAGCCACTTATGTGGGTATCAATATGTGGGCCGAAGCGGTGAAGAAAGCCGGCACCACCGATGTGGCCGCCGTGACCAAGGCCATGGCCGGTATCAAGCTGGCCGCGCCGTCCGGCTTCACCCTGGAAATGGACCCGAAAAACCATCACCTGCACAAGCCGGTGATGATTGGCGAGATTCAGTCCAATGGCCAGTTCTCGGTGGTGTGGAAGACCAAGACCCCGATCCGCGCCCAGCCGTGGAGCCCCTTTATCCCGGGGAATGACAAGAAGCCCGACACCCCGGTCAAGAGCAAGTAACAGCGGCTGACAACATCGCTGCTGCGCCTGTTTCTCAGCCGCTTTGATTGATTGTTCCAAGTGCAGTACGGGACGACTCGCGCCCTTGACCGCTGCCGCCCTGCCCGCAACAGGCAGGGCGGCCTGGCGGTCCATTCAGTAAGGAATGCACCATGCAATTGTTCAAACCCTTGCTCCTGCTGCTGTTGCTGTACAGCGGCCTGACGGCGGCCGGCCCGCTGGCCGAGCTAGCCCATGCCGACCCGGCCGACCGTGCCGGCCTGATCGAGGGCTGGACCATCCAGCCCGATGCCGCCCGCCGTCAGGCGGTGGCCGCACTGGAAGAGGGCAGGCTGTTCGCCAGCAGCGACGGCAAGCACATGCTGTTGCAAGCCGAGGACGGCAAGCTGAGCGATGTCGATACTGCCCAGGCTGTCGCCGGCGATGCCAGCAGTCTGGACGCGCAGCCAGTCAACAACAGCGTGCGCAGCGCGCTGCAAGCCTTTCATGCCGCCAGCGATCTGGCCGACCCGGAGTGCAGCAAACGGCTGGCGGCCATCCAGTCCTTGCAGGACAGTGCCAACCCGGCCCTGCTGCCCTTGCTACTGAGTCGGCAACAACAGGAACAAGACAGCCAGGTGCAACAGGCCCTGCATATGGCCAGCGCCCGTCTGCAACTGGCCAGCCCGGATGCCACCCAGCGCCTGAAGGCCATCCTTACCCTGGCGGATAGTGCCGACCCGGCCACGCAGACGCTGCTGGCGCCGCTGGCCGACAGTGCCAGTGAACCAGACTCCCGCGTGCGGGTGGCAGCGGCCCAAGCTTTGCTTGATCTGAAAAACAGCCAGTGGCGTTACAACATGCTGGGCTATGCCTTCAGCGGCGTCAGCCTGGGCTCGGTGCTGTTGCTGGCCGCCCTGGGGCTGGCCATTACCTATGGCCTGTTGGGCGTCATCAATATGGCGCATGGCGAGATGCTGATGATTGGTGCCTACGCCAGCTATGTGGTGCAGAACCTGTTCCGCAGCTGGTGGCCGGGCGCTTTCGATGCCTATCTGCTGGCTGCGCTGCCGGTAGCCTTTGCCGTCACCTTTGTCATCGGCATGGCGCTGGAGCGGCTGATCATCCGCCACCTGTATGGCCGTCCGCTGGAAACCCTGCTCGCCACCTGGGGCATCAGCCTGATGCTGATCCAGGCGGTGCGCATGCTGTTTGGCGCGCAGAACGTGGAGGTGGCCAATCCGTCCTGGCTGTCCGGTGGCTGGGCGATCACCCCGGCGCTGACATTGCCGTACAACCGGCTGGCCATCATCGGCTTCGTGGCTGCCGTACTGGTGCTGACCTGGCTGGCGCTGAACAAGACGCGGCTGGGCCTGTTCGTGCGTGCGGTCACGCAAAACCGCCGCATGGCCGACAGCGTGGGCGTGCCCACCGGCAAGGTGGACATGCTGGCCTTCGGCCTGGGCTCGGGCATTGCCGGGCTGGGCGGGGTGGCGCTGAGCCAGATCGGTAACGTCGGGCCGGAGCTGGGCCAGGGCTATATCGTGGACAGCTTCATGGTGGTGGTGCTGGGCGGGGTGGGCCAACTGGCCGGTACCGTGACCGGGGCCATGGGCCTGGGCATCGTCAACAAGATTCTGGAGCCGTCGCTGGGGGCGGTGCTGGGCAAGATCCTCATCCTCGGCTTCATCATCCTGTTCATCCAGAAGCGTCCGCAAGGCCTGTTTGCCCTCAAGGGCCGGGTACTGGACTAGGAGAGACCATCATGCAAACCGCACTTTCCCTGCGGCTGGCCGCCCGTGTGGGGCCGCAGCCGCTCAAGCTGGCCGGCGCGGCAGTCCTCGCCGTGCTGCTGGCCATGCCGGCGCTTTATCTGTGGACCGCACCGTCCAGCAGCCTGCATGTGTCGGCCTATGCGCTGATGCTGACCGGCAAGATCCTGTGCTATGCCATCGTGGCGCTGGCCATGGACCTGGTATGGGGCTATACCGGCCTGCTCAGCCTGGGCCACGGCCTGTTCTTTGCCCTGGGTGGCTACGGCATGGGCATGTATCTGATGCGTGCCATCGGCCATGACGGCAATTACCAGAGCGATCTGCCCGACTTCATGGTGTTTCTCGACTGGAAAACCCTGCCCTGGTTCTGGCAGGGCAGCGAGCATCTGGCCTGGGCGCTGTGTCTGGCGGTGGGTGTGCCCGGCCTGCTGGCGCTGGTGTTTGGCTGGCTGGCTTTCCGATCGCGCATCAAGGGCGTGTATTTTTCCATCATGACCCAGGCGCTCACCTATGCCGCCATGTTGCTGTTTTTCCGCAATGAAACCGGCTTTGGCGGCAATAACGGCTTTACCGACTTCAAGCGCATCCTTGGCTATGGTATTGCCGAGCCGGCCACCCGCGCCACCTTGTTCCTGCTGACCGTGCTGTTGCTCTTGGCCGCGCTGGCGGCCGGTTTCTGGCTGGTGCACAGCAAGTTCGGGCGCATCCTCACTGCCATTCGCGATGCCGAGTCGCGGCTGATGTTCTGCGGCTACAACCCGCTGTATTACAAGCTGTTCATCTGGGTGGCTTCGGCCATGTTGTGCGGCCTGGCCGGGGCGCTGTACGTGCCGCAGGTGGGCATTATCAATCCGGGGGAAATGTCGCCGGCCAACTCCATTGAAATCGCCATCTGGGTGGCGGTGGGTGGGCGCGGCAGCCTGATTGGCCCGGTGCTGGGCGCGGGCTTCATCAATGTGGCCAAGAGCTGGTTTACCGTGGCCTTTCCCGAATACTGGCTGTTCTTCCTGGGTGGGCTGTTCATTGCCACCACGCTGTTCCTGCCGCGCGGCCTGTTGGGCCTGATGCGTGGCCACAAGGAGAATGCATGATGCCTGCCACCACCTCGCAAACGGTGCAGCGTGAAAGCTGGGATGGCGATACCGCTGCCAGTGGCCGCTTGCTGCAGCCGGGACTGGATGTGACCCACGGCCAGATTCTCTATCTGGATGACATCAGTGTCAGCTTTGATGGCTTCCGTGCGCTCAACCGCCTGTCGCTGTCCATCGCCGTGGGCGAGCTGCGCTGCATCATCGGCCCCAACGGCGCGGGCAAGACCACCATGATGGACGTGATTACCGGCAAGACCCGCGCCGACAGCGGCTCGGCCTTTTTCGGCCAGACCATCAATCTGGCCCAGCATTCCGAGGCGGAAATCGTCCAACTGGGCATAGGGCGCAAATTCCAGAAACCCACGGTGTTCGAGGCGATGACGGTGCAGGAAAACCTGGAACTGGCGCTGGCCGGGCCGCGTTCGGTGTGGGCCAGCCTGCGCGCCCGTCTCTCCGGGCAGCAGCGTGACCGTATCGACGAATTGCTGACGCTGATCCGCCTGGGCGAGCAGCGGGCGCGGCTGGCCGGGCTGCTGTCGCATGGCCAGAAGCAGTGGCTGGAAATCGGCATGTTGCTGGCGCAGGAGCCACAGCTATTGCTGCTGGACGAACCGGTGGCCGGCATGACCGATGCCGAAACCGAAAAGACCGCCGAGCTGCTGCTCACCCTCAAGGGCCGGCATTCGCTGATGGTGGTGGAACACGATATGGATTTCATCGCCAGCATTGCCGGCAAGGTGACGGTGCTGGCCGAGGGCGCGGTACTGGCCGAGGGCAGCCTGCAGCAAGTGCAGGCGGATGAACGGGTGATCGAAGTCTATCTGGGGCGCTGACATGCTGGACATACAAGAACTGGACCAATACTACGGCGGCAGCCACATTCTGCGCCGCGTCAGCCTGCAGGCCGAAATCGGCCAGGTGACCTGCCTGCTCGGCCGTAACGGCGTGGGCAAATCCACCTTGCTGCGCTGCCTGATGGGGCAGCTGCCGGCCAAAAGCGGCAGCATACGCTGGCAGGGAGAGGACATCAGCCGCTGTGCACCGCACCAGCGCGTGGCGCGTGGCATTGCTTATGTGCCGCAGGGGCGGGAGATTTTTGGCCGGCTGACGGTGGAAGAAAACCTGCGCATGGGGCTGGCGCGCTTTGGCGGCAAGGCCGGGCGCGAGATTCCGGCCTCGGTGTACGAGATGTTCCCGGTGCTGTACGACATGCGCCAGCGCCGTGGCGGCGACCTGTCCGGCGGCCAGCAGCAACAACTGGCCATCGGCCGGGCGCTGGTCAGCCAGCCTTCGCTGCTGGTGCTGGACGAACCCACCGAGGGCATCCAGCCCTCCATCATCAAGCAGATCGGCGAAGTCATCCGCAGCCTGGCGGCGCGGCGCGACATGGCCATCCTGTTGGTGGAGCAGTACTACGATTTTGCCGAAGCACTGGCCGACCGCTATCTGGTGATGTCGCGCGGCGAAGTGATCCGCAGCGGGCAGGGCAGCCAGATGGCCAGCGATGGCGTGCGCGAACTGTTGGCCATCTGATGATGGCCCCGGCATGGTAATTGCTGATTCAAGTGCATTCGCCTTGCTGGTTGACTGCTGATGAACATGAACGAGCTGCCCTCTGCCAGCCCCTTGCCGAGCGGGCTGCTGGCCGGCTGGCCGGCTGCACTGGAATTGGGCTATGCCGTGGTGCAGGGCCGCACCGTGCCGGTGCATCGCCGCCATCAGGGGCCGCTGCGGGTGCAGAAACACTTTATCGATGGCCACGGCCAGTGCCAGCACATCGTGGTGCATCCGCCCGGCGGCATGGCCGGTGGCGACCGGCTGACGCTGGACATTCATCTGGCCGAGGGGGCTGCCGTGCTGCTGACCAGCCCCGGTGCGGCCAAGTGGTATGACGGTTTTGGCCGGGCCTCCTCCCAGCAGCTGCGGGTGGAGCAGCAGCCGGGCAGCCTGCTGGAATGGCTGCCACAGGAAACCATTCTGTATGCCGGCAGCGTGGTGGCACTCGACAACCGCTTCCAGCTGCAGGGCGATGCCTGTCTGCTGGCCGGCGAGGTCATGTGCCTGGGGCGACCGGCCAGTGCCGAGCGCTTTGATCGCGGCTGCTGGCAGCAAAGCGGTGAAGTGTGGCGGGATGAGCAGCTGCTGTGGTGCGAGCACAGCCATGTGCCGGGTGACTGCCCCTTGCTGGCCTCGCCGGTGGGCATGGGCGGCCACAGCGTGCTGGCCACCCTGCTGTGGGCCGGGCCGGACTTGCCGCCCGAACTGCATCAGGCCTGCCTGGAACTGCCCTGTGCCGGGCGTGCCGCAGCCAGCCAGTTGCCTGGCGTCTGGCTGGCCCGTTTCATCGGCGACAGTGCCGAAGCAGCCCATCACTGGCTGCGTGGCTGTCGCGACCTGATCTATCCCTTCAGCCACGGACGTGCGGCCAGCCAGCCGCGCATCTGGGCGAGCTGACAAGAAAGCATTCCATGGAACTGACCCCCCGCGAAAAAGACAAGCTGCTGATCTTCACCGCCGGACTGGTGGCGGAGCGCCGGCTGGCGCGTGGCCTGCAACTGAATTACCCCGAGGCCGTGGCCTATATCAGCGCGGCCATTCTGGAAGGCGCGCGCGATGGCCGTAGCGTGGCCGAACTGATGCATTACGGCACCACGCTGCTATCACGTGTACAGGTGATGGCGGGCGTGCCGGAGATGATTCCGGACATCCAGGTGGAAGCCACTTTCCCGGACGGCACCAAGCTGGTCACCGTGCACCAGCCCATTGTCTGAACCACAGTCTGCCCACAGGAGATACAGATGATTCCAGGAGAACTGCGCGTGCAGGATGGCGAGATCGCCCTCAATGCCGGCCGCGACACCATCAGCCTGGTGGTGGCCAATAGTGGCGACCGGCCAATACAGGTGGGCTCGCATTATCACTTTGCCGAAACCAATGACGCGCTGCTGTTTGACCGCGCCGCGGCACGCGGCTTCCGGCTGAATATTGCCGCCGGCACCGCCGTGCGTTTCGAGCCGGGGCAGACACGCACGGTGGAGCTGGTGGCGCTGGCTGGTGCGCGCCGGGTATTCGGCTTTCAGGGCCGGGTGATGGGGGACTTATGAAAATCAGCAGACAGGCCTATGCCGAAATGTTCGGCCCCACTGTGGGCGATGCGGTGCGACTGGCCGATACCGGGCTGTGGGCGCAGGTGGAGCGTGACTACACCGTTTACGGTGAAGAGGTGAAGTTCGGCGGCGGCAAGGTGATCCGCGACGGCATGGGGCAAGGCCAGGCGCTGGCGGCCGCGGTGGCCGATACCGTGATTACCAATGCGCTGATCATCGACCACTGGGGTGTGGTCAAGGCCGATATCGGCCTGAAAGCCGGCCGTATCGCTGCCATCGGCAAGGCCGGCAACCCGGACATCCAGCCCGGCGTGGACATCGTCATCGGCGCGGCAACGGAAATCATCGCCGGTGAAGGTATGATCGTGACCGCCGGCGGCATCGACACCCACATCCACTTCATCTGCCCGCAGCAGATCGAAGAAGCGCTGGCTTCCGGCATCACCAGCATGATAGGCGGCGGCACCGGCCCGGCCACCGGCACCAATGCCACCACCTGCACGCCGGGGCCGTGGCATATGGCCAGCATGCTCAAGGCGGCGGAAGGCTTTGCCATGAACCTGGGCTTTACCGGCAAGGGCAATGCCAGCCTGCCGGAAGCGCTGCGCGAACAGGTACGCGCCGGGGCCATCGGCCTGAAGCTGCATGAAGACTGGGGCAGCACCCCGGCGGCCATCGACAACTGTCTGAGCGTGGCCGACGAGATGGACGTGCAGGTGGCGATTCACACCGATACGCTGAACGAATCCGGCTTTGTCGAAGCCACGCTGGCGGCGCTCAAGGGCCGCACCATCCACACCTATCACACGGAGGGTGCCGGCGGCGGCCATGCGCCGGACATCATCAAGGCCTGCGGCTTTGCCAATGTGCTGCCCAGCTCCACCAATCCCACACGGCCGTTTACCGTCAACACCATCGACGAGCATCTGGACATGCTGATGGTGTGCCACCACCTGGACCCGGCCATTGCCGAGGATGTGGCCTTTGCCGAAAGCCGTATCCGCCGCGAGACGATTGCTGCCGAGGACATCCTGCATGATCTGGGCGCCTTCGCCATGATGTCCTCCGACAGCCAGGCCATGGGCCGGGTGGGAGAAACCATCCTGCGTTGCTGGCAGACCGCCGACAAGATGAAGCAGCAGCGCGGCCCGCTGGCAGGCGATGACGAGGGCTGCGACAACGCCCGCATCAAGCGCTATATCGCCAAATACACCATCAACCCGGCCATTACCCATGGCATCAGCCACGAGGTGGGCAGCATCGAGGCGGGCAAGCTGGCCGACCTGGTGTTGTGGAAGCCGATGTTCTTTGGCGTCAAACCCAGCCTGATTATCAAGGGCGGCATCATCGCCATGGCGGCCATGGGCGATGCCAATGCCAGCATTCCCACACCGCAGCCGGTGCATAGCCGGCCGATGTTCGGCAGCTTCGGCAAGGCCATTGCCGATGGCAGCGTCACCTTTGTGTCGCAGGCTGCGCTGGATGCCGGGATAGGCCAGGCGCTGGGCCTGAGCAAGCGGCTGGTGGCGGTGCAGAACTGCCGCAGCGTGCAAAAGACCGACCTGATCCACAACGACTACCTGCCGCAGATCGAGGTGGACCCGCAAAACTATCAGGTGAAGGCCGATGGCCAGTTGCTGTGGTGCGAACCGGCTACCAGCCTGCCCATGGCGCAGCGCTATTTCCTGTTCTGATAATGAAAAATCCGGACACGGCAAATGGTGTTTCCCCACCAGGAAAACAAGAAAGCGAGACAGGAAAATGCTGATCATCAATCAACGGCTGGAACAGGCTGCTGGCTGGGATGCCGAGCTGCGGCTGACCTTCGAGCTGCGCAGCAAGACCCGCTTGCGTACCCGCGCCAGCAATGGCGAAGAAGTCGGCCTGTTCCTGTCGGCAGGCGCGCCACTGGCCGATGGTCAGCTGCTGCAGGCCGAAGACGGGCGGGTGCTGCGGGTGCTGGCGGCGGACGAGGCTCTACTGCATGTGCGCTGTGCCAATGCACAGGAGCTGTGCCGCGCTGCCTACCATCTGGGCAATCGCCATGTGCATCTGCAGGTGGGCGATGGCTGGCTGCGGCTGCTGGACGACAGCGTGCTGGAACAGATGCTGCAACAACTGGGGGCCGAAGTGAGCCGCCTGCAGGCACCGTTCCATCCGGAAAGCGGTGCCTACGGTGGCGGCCATCATCATTCGCACGGCAAGGATGCCGCCTTCCAGTACGCGCCCAAGCTGCATCTGTTCGGCCAGCCGGCATGACGACGCTGCTGTCCCTGCTGCAACTGTTGCGTCTGGCCAGCCCCGGCCTGCCAATTGGCGGCTTCAGCTATTCGCAAGGGCTGGAAAGTGCGCTGGAGCTGGGCCTGGTACACGATGCCGCCAGTGCCCGCCTGTGGCTGGCGGATGTCTTGCAAGGCCCGGCCTGCCAGTTTGACGCGGCCATGCTGGTGCAGATGATGCAGGCCATCGCGGCTGATGATGAGCATTGCCTGTACCGGCTCAACCAGCGCTATCTGGCCAGCCGTGACAGCCGCGAACAGCGGCAGGAAACCGTGCAGATGGGCTATTCGCTGCGCCAGCTGCTGGTCAGCCTGCCGGAAAGCCAGGCCATGTGCTGGCCAGCCGGGGTGGCAGACGAGGAAATCTGCCTGCCCACAGCCTGGGCCATGGCGGCGCAGGCACTGGGTATTGCCGAGCGCGAAGCGGTTACCGCCCTCTTGTGGAGCTGGCTGGAAAATCAGGTGATGGTACTGCTCAAGGCCATGCCCATGGGGCAGACTGCCGGCCAGCAACTGCTGTCTGCGCTGTTGCCGGTACTGGCCCGTGTGGTGGAGCGCGCCATCAGCCTGCCTGCAACACAATGCAGCAACTTCGCCCCCGGCCTGATGTGGGCGGCGATGAAACACGAAAGCCAATACAGCAGGCTGTTCCGATCATGAGGCAGCAGATAGCCCGTGCGCCGGTCGGGCTGGCGCGACAAGGCAGCAAGCCTTCGTTTTAACGTTTCAACAAGCGTAACACTATGCAAATCATCATCGATCACCTGACTGACCCGCGCGTGCACGCGCTGTTGCAAGAGCATCTGGCCGGCATGTATGCCAACTCCCCGCCGGAAAGCGTACACGCGCTGGACCTGACCGGCTTGAAGGCCGCTGCGGTCACCTTCTGGACCGCGTGGGAGGGCGAGGAAGTGCTGGGTTGCGGCGCGCTCAAACAGCTTGACCCCACGCATGGCGAAATCAAATCCATGCGCACTGCTGCCGCCCATCTGCGCCAGGGGGTGGCGCAGCGCATTCTGGCGCACATTCTGCAGACAGCGCAGCAACGCGGCTATCAGCGGCTCAGCCTGGAAACCGGCAGCACTGCGGCATTCCAGCCCGCCCTGGCCTTGTATGAAAGCTTTGGCTTTAGCCGCTGTGGGCCGTTTGCCGATTACCGTGAAGATCCCTTCAGCATTTTCATGAGCCTGGAAATCCAGGCTAAGCCCTTATCTGCCACCGCATTACCTCAGCACAAAGGACATCCGGCATGAAACAGAGCGCACTTCGCGTGGGTATTGGCGGGCCGGTCGGCTCGGGCAAGACCCACCTCACCTGGGCACTGTGCAGCGCCCTGCGCGACAGCTACAACGTGGCCGTGGTTACCAACGACATCTACACCCAGGAAGACGCGCAGTTCCTGGTGAAGAACGAAGCCCTGTCACCAGACCGCATCATCGGCGTGGAAACCGGCGGTTGTCCGCACACCGCCATCCGCGAGGATGCGTCGATCAATCTGGAGGCCGTGGCACGGCTGAATGCCCGCCATCCGGGGCTGGACGTGATCTTCATCGAAAGTGGTGGCGACAATCTGGCGGCCACCTTCAGCCCGGAGCTGTCCGACTTCACCATCTACGTGATCGATGTGTCCGCCGGCGACAAGATTCCGCGCAAGGGCGGGCCGGGCATTTGCAAGTCGGACCTCTTGGTGATCAACAAGATCGACCTGGCCCCGCTGGTGGGGGCTTCGCTGGAAGTGATGGAGCGGGATGCGCGCAAGATGCGTGGCGAACGGCCGTTTGTGTTCAGTAATCTGAAAAGCGGGCAGGGGCTGGCCGACATCATCGCCATCATCGAAGAGAAGGGCATGCTCAAGCTGTAAGCATGGCGCAGCGGCCAGAGCGGCTATTGGTAAACGAGACAAGGCCGGGCAATGCCCGGCCTTGTTACGTTTACAGGGAACTCACTCTGTCGGGTGCGGCGCGTCTTGCGGCGGCGCGGGCGGCACCAGCGGGCGCAGCGGTTTGGCCAGTAGCATGCCATCGTAGGGCTGGCAGACGGCGGGAATGCTGTCGCCATGCCAATACACGGTGGTTTTGGCGCCCACCTTTTTGCCAAGGCAGGCTTTTACTGCAGCCAGCGGTGCTTCGTGCGGCGGCGGGGGCGGCTGGTGGCCGTGTTCATCAGCGGCATGCGGATCGCGGCTAGCGCAGTGCTGGTGTTCGGCGGCCGAGGCATCATGGTGTTCGGCCTGGCAGTGATGAGGAGAGGCAGCATCGAACGGTGCGGATGACTCTGCAGCATGGCTGGTGCTGCTCAGCAGCAGGGCCAGGCTGGTGCTGGCAAACAGAAAGAGGGTGGGGCGCATGATGGGCCTGCATTCATGGTGAACAATGCGCTCACCTTAGTCAGGCCGGCACAGCGCGACAAGCCAGCTGCGGCCGGCTTTACACCGCTTTGAGTGAAGTGAAGCCAATTAGCCCCGTTTTACATGCTTTACATGCTGCGGCCGTGGCTGGCGGCCGCCTCATCACTGCCTGCGCTTCCCTGTGCTAGAAGTTGTAATGCGCAAAGGTGAACAGCACATTGCCATTGCCCTGGCCGCCGGGGATGTAGGTGCTGTTGATGGTGAACTTGCCATAGCTGATGCCGACCAGCGGCAGCACGCCGGGGAAGGGGAAGGAGTGCAGGGTGTCGGTACGCGAGGTGATGAAGGCGGTATAGCCGATTTCCGCCCGCCATTCGCCGGCGCGGGCAAAGGGGTGGGTGTAGGCGTAGCCGACGATGGGCTCTACTTTCTTGTGCGAGTCCAGAAAGGCCATGGCATACAGCGCATGCCAGTTGTCCTTGTCGTCACGCAGGCTGCGGCCCAGGCCAAAGCCCCAGGGGTTTTCGTTGAACTCGGCAATTTTCTCTTGGGTATAGGCCCAGCGCATGTGATAGGTGTTCAGCGGCAGGTAGGCATCCAGCGTGCCGTCATCCCAGACATGCTGTACTTCGTTGCGGGCAGACTCCCACAGCGATTCGGCGTGTGCCGGGGTGGACAGGCTACAGGACAGTACGGTGCCAAGGGCAAGTGCGGTGGTCAGGCGGGTGTGTGAAAGCATGTGATTCGGCTAGCAGCAGGGCGCACAGGGCGACATGGCGGTTTCAGAAATGGGAGGGAGTGGATATTACCTGTCCGATAGTACGGGTCAAGTCAGGACGGCAGACTGGCAGATCAAGCGAGAAGTTCCCGTGCCACGCGGTCAGCCGCGCGCATGTCGCTAGTGAGCCGCATCAGTCTGGCGGCTGCGCTGGGTGAATGGCCATGCAGCCGCAGGGCGGCCGCTTCCAGCAGGGCCAGCGCCTTCTGCCATTGGCCAAACTCCAGATACAGGCAGGCGCGTTCGTAAAGATTCATGCTGTCTTCGTTGCGCGGTGACGGCATGTTTGCCAGCTTGCCCTGCCATGCATCCAGCCGCTGGCGGCACAGGGTCTGCACCACCGGCAGAAACTGCGCGCACAGGCGGCTTTCGCTGGCGCTATCCAGTTCGGCAGGGGCCTGACGACGGGAGAGGAGGCGGACAATCAGCTGGCGCATGAAACAGGAATTCCTTGCCGGTGCTGCCGCCGGGTATTCGGCAGCTGTGGGCGGCAGAATACCCCGGCGGGCTGTCAACTTGCGGCAAGAAACATCAATTCCTGTAATGGCCCGTTGCGGGCGGCGACGGTAGCCGATGGCTTGTTGAGTACCCGGCGCGGTGGATCGGAAATCCTGTTCGTGGCCGGCCTTAGTCCTGCATGGCCGGGCTGAGCGCGCTGCGCACCGTGCTTTCATCCAGTGCCGCCGAGCACAGCTCGATAAAGCGGTAGGCATAGCTGCGCAGGTAGTGGCCACGGCGGATGGCAATGCGGGTGGTCTGCTGGCCGAACAGCGGTTCGCCGGCCACCACTTTTACCGCCTGGTCACGCACGGGGTCCACCGCCATCGACGCCACGATGCCTACCGCCAGCTCCAGCTCGACATAGGTCTTGATCACGTCGGCATCCAGCGCCGACATCACGATGTCCGGCACCAGCCCGGCGCGGGCAAAGGCCCGGTCGATCTGGGCGCGGCCGGTAAAGCCCTGGTGATAGGTGACGATGGGGTATTCCGCCAGCGTTTCCAGCGACAGCGTCTGCTGATGCAAGGGGTGGTGCGGCGGGGCGATCACGCTGTGATACCAGCCGTAGTAGGGAAAGGACACCAGTTCCGGCACTTCGGCCACGGCCTCGGTGGCGATGCCGATGTCAGCGTCACCCGATTGCAGCAGGCGTACCAGCTCTTCCGGGCTGGCCTGATGCAACACCAGATGCACCTTGGGGAAGGCCTTCTTGAAGGCGGTGACCACCTGCGGCAGTGCATAGCGCGCCTGGGTATGGGTGGTGGCAATGGTGAGCTGGCCTTCGTCACGCTGGCTGAATTGTTCGGCCAGCCGCTTGATGTTGCCGGCGTCCAGCAACATGCGTTCCACGATGGTGAGCAATTCCTTGCCCGGATCGGTCAGGCCGAGAAAACGCTTGCCCTTGCGCACGAACAGCTCCACGCCCAGTTCGTCTTCCAGGTCCTTGATGTGTTTGCTGACGCCGGATTGCGAGGTGTACAGCGCATTGGCCACTTCAGTCAGGTTGAAGTTCTGCCGCACGGTTTCACGGATGATGCGCAGTTGCTGGAAGTTCATGCCACGGCCCCCCTGCGGGACAGCGACAGAAGGGGCTGCGGCGGCGTGCTCGCGGCACGAAGGAAGAAACTGGCCATGACGCTATCCTGATTTATATAACTTAAAACAGGATATTTCTGTTTTTAATATAACAAAAATAACGTTTTCTTGTTTGCATATGCCATCTTGATCTCAGCGCGGCGCTGGCTGTCACACCAGCCAGACTTCTCCTGCCTGTGCTGTCAGCGCCTGGCAGGCCGGCATGTCGGCGGCCTTGCGGTTGCTGATCAGCAAATCGATATCGTTGGCCGCGCAGGTGCTGATGCGGCTGCTGATGCCCAGCTTGCTGAAATCGGCCAGCATGTATACCTGATCCGCCTGGGCGCACATGGCGCGCGCCACTTCCGCCTCGCGCGGGTCGTAATTGCTGGCGCCCATGGCGGTGCTGACGCCGACTGGCGACAACAGGGCGATGTCGGCGTGGTAACGGCCGATTTCCGCCACGGTGCTACCCCCCACCGTGGCCGGGGCGCGTTCGCCCAGCTCCCCGCCCAGCATGATGAGCTGATGGCCGCCGCCCTGCGCGGGCCGGCGTAGCGCGAGTGCCACGTCGAAGGCATTGGTGATGATGGTCAGGCCGCTGAGCGTGGCCAGTTCGCGCGCCAGCAGTGCGGTGGTGGTGCCGGCATCGATAAACAGGGTCTGCCCCTGGCGCAGCCGGCTGCAGGCGGCGCGGGCAATGTCCTGCTTGTAGCGCACCTGCTGCAGGGCGCGCTCGGCAATCGGTGCTTCCTCGCCGCTGCGGGCAATCACGCCACCGTGGATGCGGCGCAGCTCGCCCATGGCTTCCAGTGCCGCCACATCGCGGCGCACGGTTTCACGCGACACCTGCAAGGCACTGACCAGTTGCTCGGTGCTCAGGCGTTGTTGCGCGGACAGCAAGGCGCGGATGCGCTGGTAACGCTCCTGTTGCCACATGGGCTTCTCCTGCGGGAGTGCGGTGGAAGAAAGGCAGTGCACATTGCGAGAGAGGGCGGGGCGCTGTCAAGCCGTTTGCCACGGGAGTGGGCGGCGTCGCATTTCGGCATTTTGTGTACTTTTGTGGCAAAGTTGTAATATTGGGTGTTTATTATGCTGGGCATGCTGACGGGCAGACTGCCTGCCCGTCTACCCCTACACCGCCCCGGGAGAGACCATGCAGCGTCGCCAGTTCATCCATGCCCTTGCCGCCGTATCCGCCAGCAGCCCCCTGTTGCTGGCTTCCGCCACCGCCCGTGCCGCTAGCGGCAAAGTCACCGTACCGTTGCATAGTGCGCGCTGGTCGCCGCGCAATGCACAGCGGCTGCAATTGCTGCTGAGCCAGCATGGCAGTGCCAGCGCCAGCTATCGGGCAGATCGCAAGCCGTATGCGGTGTTCGACTGGGACAACACCTGCATCATGAACGACTGCGAAGAAGCGCTGCTGATGTACCAGATCAACCATCTGCAATACAAGCTGACGCCGGATGAGTTCGCCCGGGTGTTGTGGCGCGATGTGCCGGATGCCACCTTCATGGCCGACTACAAGACGGTGGACGGCAAGCCGGTGCGGATGGCAGATATCGCGGCGGACGTGGAGTCCGACTACCGCTGGCTGCATGCCAATTACCAGGGCCTGGCCGGCAGCCGCAGCCTGGAGGAAATCCAGGCCAGCGACCAGTTCAAGGATTTCCGCGCCAAGCTCTATTTCATGTATGACGCCATCTGCGACAGCTTCCCGCTGGAGATCGGCTACAAGTGGATCATCTATTTCTACAAGAACATGAGCCCGGCGGAATTGCAGGCGATGGCGCTGGCCTCCAACAAGGCCGCGCTGGGCGATGCCTTGCGCAAGGTGCGCTACGAAAGCCCGCACAGCTTGCCGGGCAAGGCTGGCGTGGTGGCCGATACCCATTTTCACGGCATCCGCGTGCACGAGGAAATCCGTGGCCTGATGCATACCCTGCGCGCCAACGGCATTGATGTGTATGTCAGCACCGCCTCCATCGACGATGTGGTGCGGGTATTTGCCGGTCATGAAGATTTTGGCTACGGCGTGCCGGCGGAAAATGTCATCGGCCTGCGGCTGGAGATGGCGGATGGCAAATACACCGACCGCTATCAGCCGGGCTGGCATTTCAACTGGGGGCCGGGCAAGACCGTGGGCATTCGCCAGCAGCTGCAGGCGAAAAAGGGTTATGGCCCTATCCTGGTCGCCGGTGACAGCGATGGCGATGCCTGGATGCTGCGTGACTTTGCCGATACTTCGGTGGGGCTGATTGTGAACCGCATGAAAAAAGGCGAGATCGGGGCCGACAGCAAGCTGGCTGCCGAGCAGCTGGGGCAGCCGCAGGCACGCTTCATTCTGCAGGGACGGGATGAAAGCACCGGCCTGATGTTGCCGGATGAGAAGTCGCTGAAATACGGCAAGAGCGAACGCAAGCTACTGGCCTGAGCCGCCGGCTGCCTGCTCAGCGGGGGAACCAGATGGCCCGGTAAGCCTGCTGGTAGGGCAGGCTGGCGTCGATATCCTGATTGCCCAGCTGTTGCAGCAAGTCGCGGGTCACCAGTATCGGCTTGCTGATATAGCCACTGGGCTTGGCACCGGCAAAGGCCCGGTTCATTTCATCCGCCAGCTGCCAGCCCTGTGCACCCAGCGGTTCGGCCACGGTTGCCAGTTGCTGTGACAGCCCGGCGCGGATGCGGTTGATGGCCTTGCTGGAGCCGTCGCCGGCTGACACATTGCGCACGTCGCCACGGCCGGCATGCAGCAAGGGGTAGTTCATCTCGTCGAAATAGACATCGTTGATGGCCAGGGTGTGGGTCCAGCGCCGGCCATGACGCTGGTTCAGCTCCTTCACCACGGCATCCATGCGCTGGTCGGCATGGTTGAGCGGCAGGTTTTGCACTTCCAGCATCTGGCAGCCGCTGCAGTGCTGGATCAGCTCTTGCATGAAGCGGGTTTTGGCGTTGGCAATGTCAAAGCGTTCGTCATTGAAAATCACCACGCCAGCCTTGCCACGACTGTCCTGGATGACATGCTCGGCGGCGCGGCGCGCCACGGCCAGCGGGTCGCTGCTGACATTGAAAAACAGCCCCGGCACCACGCCGGGCTGGGCGGCGGCATGCCAGCCCACCAGCACGATGCGGGCACGCTGCGCGGCGGCGACTTCGGCTGCCAGATCACTGGCCTGAAAACCTCCCAGAATGATGCCGTCGCTGCGCGAGGCCATCGCTTCGGCAAATCCCTTGCGCAGCAAAATAGTGCTGCCCTGCGCATCCAGCACCTGTATTTGCCAGCCCAGCAGCCGGGCGGCACTGGCAAAACCGCGATAACTGCCGCCTATGCCACCATTGCGCAAATCCTGGGCGATGAAGGTGACCTTGTGCACGCCACTCTGGCGGGCCGGGCCATCACGCGGGCCATCCCAGCTCAGCGCCTGCGGCGGGGCCGCTTGTGCCAGCCCCAGTCCCAACGCAAGCAGCAACAGCAAGCCAAGTGTTTTCATCGCCATGGCAACTTTCTGGCGGCAGGGCCAGTGATGTGGGTTGGAACAGGGAAGGGTGGACGGCCGTGGCTACCCGGTCAGCTCAGGCTGATCTCCTGTCATTTTATACGGTAATCCGGTATTGACAGCTTTTATGTTGATCGCATTTGTGCCAGAGCAGACAGCCGGCAATGCAAAACCGCCCGGCAAGCGGGCGGTGTGCGGGCGGCGAAAAGCGCTGATTTACAGCCGTTCGAAAATCACCGCAATACCCTGGCCACCGCCGATACACATGGTGGCGATGGCATAGCGGCCCTTGATGCGCTGCAGTTCGTACAGCGCCTTGGTGGCGATCACGCCGCCGCTGGCACCCACCGGATGCCCCAGCGCAATGGCCCCGCCATTGGGGTTGGTCTTGTCGGCAGGCAGGCCCAGTGCCTTGCTCACCGCCAGCGACTGGGCGGCAAAGGCTTCGTTGGATTCGATCACGTCGATCTGGTCCAGGCTAAGCCCGGCACGCTGCAGTGCTGCCTGGGTGGCCGGAATCGGGCCTTCGCCCATGATGTGATTGGGCACGCCACACACGGCATAAGACACGATACGGGCCAGCGGCTGCTGGCCGGCGGCTGCGGCGGCATCGGCTGCAGCCAGCACCAGGAAGGCTGCGCCGTCATTGATGCCGGAAGCGTTGCCGGCGGTGACCGAGCCATCTTTCTTGAAGGCAGGTTTCATCTTGGCCAGCGCATCCAGCGTGGTGGCGCGCGGATGTTCATCGGTATCGAATACCACTTCGCCCTTGCGGGTCTGGGTGACGATGGGGACGATCTGCGAAACGAAACGGCCATCCGCGATGGCTGCGGCGGCACGCTGCTGCGAGGCAAGGGCGAAGGCATCCTGCTCTTCGCGCGTCAGCTGCCATTTGTCGACCAGGTTTTCCGCCGTGATGCCCATGTGGCCGACGCCGAAGGGGTCGGTCAGTGCGGCGGTCATCATGTCGATGGCGGTGGCATTGCCCATGCGCGCACCGCTGCGCAGTTGCGGCAGCAGATAGCCGCCGCGCGACATGACTTCCACCCCGCCGCCGATGGCGTAATCACAGTCGCCCAGCATGATGGCCTGGGCGCTGGATACCACGGCTTGCAGGCCGGAGCCGCACAGGCGGTTTACCGCCATGGCCACCGATTCCATCGGCAGACCGGCGGCGATGGAGGCCAGCCGTGCTACATAGGCGTAACGGGCTTCGGTGGGAATGCAATTGCCCACGGTGACATGGTGGATGTGTTCGGCAGCCACGCCGGAGCGGGCAATGGCTTCCTTCATGACCAGGCCGCCCAGTTCGGCCGGCTCCAGGTGGCTGAGTGCGCCGCCAAAGGTGCCAATGGCGGAGCGTACCGCGCTCAGTACCACGATCTCGCGTTGTTTCATCTTCTGTTTCTCCCGTTTTGTGCTGCTTGTGCAGTGCATCAAATGTGCCTGCCAACGATACCAGCGTCACCGGGGCTTTGCCAGCCATGCGGCGTGGCCGGCCCCAGCCAGCCTAGCCGTCCGTTGCCATGGCCAGGCGCTGGATTTCCTCACGTGGCGGCAGGCCGAACAGGCGCTTGAACTCGCGGCTGAACTGCGAAGGGCTGGCATAGCCCACGGCATAAGCGGCCTGGCTGATATTGTGGCCATCCTGCAGCAATAAATGGCGTGCCTGATGCAGGCGGGTGTTTTTCAGATACTGGATGGGGGCATAGCCGGTGACGGCCTTGAAGCTTTCATGAAAGGCGCTGCTGCTCATACCGGCCAGTTCGGCCAGCAGGGCCACGCTGAGCGGCAAGGCGTAATGGCGGTGGATGTGTTCGATGCTGCGTTGTATCTGGCGCAGCCGCCCATGGCGGGCAAACAAGGCCCGCAGGGTTTGTCCGGCATCGGCCAGCAGGATGCGGTAGAGGATTTCCCGCACGATGCCCGGCCCCAGCACCCGGCTTTCCTGCTCCTGCTGCAGGCTGTGCAACAAGCGCCGCGCTGCGTCCTGCAGCGCTGGCGTCATGGGACAAAGCAGCATGCCCTGTGGTTTGCCGCTGGTTTTGTGCTGGGGCGGGTCATCCATCAGCCGCAGTAGCTGGTCTACCAGGCTGGGGTCGATGCGGATGACCAGTGCCAGCAGGTGTTCGTCTTGCTGCAGGCTGGTATCGCATTCGAACTGCATGGGGGTGGCGACCACCAGGCAATGCCCGGGATCGACACTCAGCACCTGCTCACCCAGATAGCCGCGCTGGCAGCCCTGAGCCACGATCACCACGCTGGCTTCATGCAATACCGGAGTGGGGGGGCTGTTACTGTCCTGGCGCAGCAGGCTGACGCCATCCAGCCGGCTGGGGTGCCAGCCTGCTTGCGCTGCCTGTTGCAATATATGGGTGGCCAGATCGATTGCCTTGTTCGCAGTCATCATCATTCCCCTTATCTCGGCCAACACGATAGCGGCGCGGCCGGGCAGCCTGCTGCCTGCCCAACTGCCTGTTCTGGTGAGATGCCGTTTGCACGCGGTGCTAAGCGGCAAAATGCGTAGGAATAGGCAAGGCTGGCGGAGTTTGCGCACTTGTCCAGCCTTGCGTGATCTCCTACTCTGCCTGAGTGCTACTTTTCATTTACTACAGTTTAAATTGTTTGCTAAGTCAATAGCGGTGCGCAGGGCAGGTGGCAAGCCGGCAAAGGACGCAGTCATGAAAAAGATCTTGATGGTGGTCAGCAGTTTTGAAAAATACCCGCAAAGCGCCAGGGCCTGTGGGCTATGGCTGGGGGAAGCCGTCCATTTTGTCAGTCGGGTAGAGGCTGCGCGCTATACCGTGGACATTGTCAGTCCGCGCGGTGGTTACACGCCGATTGATCCGCTCAGCCTGGCATTGGCCGACGAGCTGGATTGGGAGTGGTATCAGAACAAGAGCTTCATGAACCGGCTGGGCAGCACGCTGCAGCCCGCCGCGGTGCGTCCGCAAGACTATGCCGCCATTTATTTCGCTGGCGGCCATGGTGCGGTGTGGGATTTTCCGGACAATGCCGTGCTGCAAGCCATTGCCCGCGAGATCTACCAGCAGGGTGGCGTGGTGTGTGCGGTTTGTCACGGCGTGGCCGGCTTGCTGAATATCCGGCTGGACGATGGCAGCCTGCTGGTTGAAGGCAAGCAGATGAGCTGTTTTTCCAATACCGAGGAACGGCTTTCCGGGCTGGCCGGGCAGCTGCCTTTTCTGCCGGAAAACGAGCTGGTCAAACGGGGTGCCCGTTATCACAAGGCACCGGAACCGTGGGACCCGTTCGCGCTGGTGGACCAGCGTGTGATCAGCGGTCAGAACCCGGCCTCCACCGCACGGGTGGCCGAATTATTGCTGGAGGCATTGCGCACGCACTCATGGCCGTGACTGCACGGCCGGATCACAGCGTAAGATACGCCTGTTCCGGCCCGTGGCCGCAGTCAGCACAAGGAATCGTCATGAGTGTATTCATCTTTGCCACCTTGCAATGCAAGCCGGAGTGTACTGCCGCGGTGTGTGTCGCCATGCGCGACATGCAGCAAGCCAGCCGGCAGGAGGCTGGCTGCCAGCAATATCAGGTATTGCAGCCAGCGGATCAGTCCGATGTGCTGCATGTGTTCGAGGCCTATCAGGATATGGCGGCGGTCGAGGCGCATCGGGTCGCCGCGCATTATCTGGCTTACCGCGAGTGGGTGGCGGACAAGCTGGCCGCACCGGTTGAGGTAAAACTGCTGCAGCCCTTGGACTGATACCCCCTTTCATCGCGACAGGCTTCTGTCGAAACAAGGCCCGCTGCTAGCGGGCCTTGTCATTGCTGTTGCGACTGCTTCCTCAGCGGCTGGCGCGCGCTGCCAGTGGTTCTGCAATGGCTTCGATACGTCCCAGCAGGAAGACAAAGGCCAGCATGCCGATGATCAGCATCACCCCGGCGACCAGAAAAGCATTGGTAAAGGAGTGGGTGCTGCCCACGATATAGCCGGTGACGATGGGAGCTACCGCACCCATCATATTGTTGGCGAAGTTCATGATGCCGCCCACCGTGCCGGTGCCGCCATGCGGTGCAATCAGCGAGGGCAGCGACCAGCCCACCGGTGCGGCAGCCGCCAGCCCGCTGAGCGCGATGGTGATCCAGATGATGGCGATGACCGGGTCGCTGGTGGTGGTGGCACCGAAAACCGCCAGCCCCAGCAGCATGCCGCCCAGCAACACGCCTTTGCGCACGCGGGTTTCATCGTGGCCACGGGCAATCAGGTGGTCGATCAGCCAGCCGCCTACCAGCAGGTCGGACAGGGTGGCGAATATCCACGGAATGGCGGCATAGCTGGCGGATTTCAGAATGCTCATATGCATGGTCTGCACCAGATAGCCGGGCAACCAGGTCAGAAACAGATAGAACACATAGCCATAGGCGGCAAAGCCGATGGACAGCCCCCATACCTTGCGTTGCCGCAACAGGTAAGCCAGCATGGCCAGCGATCCGCTCTGGCCCACTCCTTCCGCTGTGGCTCCCCCCTCCACGATATGGCGGTATTCGGCGGCCGACAGCTTGCTGTCCTGGCTAGGGTCGCGATAGATCAGGGTAAAGGCGATGAAGTAAGCCACGCTGAGCAGTGCGGTCAGGCCAAAACCCCAGCGCCAGCCCAGATGCACCACGGTCAGCGCCACCAGTGGCACGCCAATCACATTGGAAAACTTGGCCGCAGCATCGAAAACTGCCGTCGCCATGGCGCGCTCACGGCGCGGAAACCAGTAGCCGGTGGCCTTGGCGCTGACCGGAAAGCCTGGTGCCTCGGCCACACCGAGCAGGGCGCGTGCCACGAAAATACCGCCAAAGCCGCCGGCACAGGCGGTCAGGGTGGAGGCCACCCCCCACAGCAATGCCCCCCAGCGGCCCACCCGGGTCACGCCAAACCGGTCCAGAATCATGCCGGTCGGAATCTGCAGTAGCGCATAAGTCCAGAAAAAGGCACTGAACAGCAGGCCCAGATCACTGTTGGACAGGTGAAATTCCTGTTGCAGCTGCGGTGCGGCCACCGACAGGCTGATGCGGTCGAAATAATTGACCAGTACGCCAATGCCCAGCAGGCCGCCTATGCGCCAGCGACGTTGCGGCATGGTCATGGTGTGTTGTGTTGTCACCTGAATTCTCCTTGGTAGGGATGTGTTGTTATTGGTCTTGCACCAGCTGTTGCAGCAGCTGCTGTAACAGGCTGTCCACTGGCTGGCTGACATCACAGCGGATAAAGCTTTCATCGCCGGCGGGTTCTTCCAGATCGCGGAACTGGCTGTCCAGCAGGGTGCCGGGCATGAAATGGGCGCTGCGGGCGGCCATGCGTTCGGCAATCAGTGCTTTGCTGCCAGCAAGATGAACAAACAGCAGCTCCGGATCGCCCCGGCGCAGCGTATCGCGGTAGCGGCGCTTGAGTGCCGAGCAGGCCATTACCATGGCTTCGCCCTGGGCCACCCCGCTGGCCAGCCGCTGTGCCAGCAGGTCCAGCCAGCTGGCCCGGTCGGCATCGGTCAGCGGGATGCTGGCCGACATGCGCGCAATATTCTGCGCCGGGTGATAGCTGTCGCCTTCGATGTAGCTGGCATGGAGCGCATTGGCCAGAGCCAGGCCCAGGCTGCTTTTGCCACAGCCGGCCACCCCCATGACCACGATATTGGGAATTTTCATGTTAGCGCTAACATATTGCGGTGAAAGAAAACCGCCGAAGCGGTGAGTGCGAAATGTTAGCGCTAACAAATTTGCGACGGCAATGTCTTTTCATGCTGCATGGCAGCAGAACATGGCCGCTTTGCCAGCGCATGCGTTGCCGGTCAGCGCACGGCTGGCGCGTCACGCAATTGGCTGTTGCTGAAAGCGTATGTGAATCAAGGGTTTGGTTTGCTGGCGTGGATGGTCTGGGGCGGTTTGCCAGCGGGGGCGCTACTGTGGGCAAGCCACCACAGCAGCTGTGCTCAGGTACTGCCGCGCTGTTGTAGCTGGAAGCCCAGATCCAGGCAGCGGCTGCCAGTATCGTCGTGCTGTCCCTGCAGCTGTTGCAGCAGCAGACGGGCAGCGGCTTCGCCGATGGCAAAGCGTGGGGTGGCGATGGTGCTCAGTGCCGGGGTGGTCCAGGCTGCGGCTTGTAGATCGTTGAAGCCGGCAATGGCCAGTTGCCCGGGAACAGCAATGCCGCGCTGCTGGCAACGGGCAATGGCACCGATGGCCAGGTCGTCATTGCAGCAGAATACGGCGTCGCAGTCGGGATGGGCGGCCAGCAGCTGATCGAGCATGTCCGCGCCCAACTGCATGCTGGACGGTGCCGGGTTCAGCCATTCCAGCGCCGGATCATGGCAGCCGGCAGCAGACAGTTCCAGCCGGTAGCCTTGCAGCCGCTTCAGCACCCGCTCGTCCAGCTGGGCAGCCAGATAGGCGATGCGCCGTCTGCCGCGTTGCAGCAGATGGCGGGTCATGGCGGCACCGGCAGCTTCCTGCGACAGCCCGACACAGGGCCTGCCATCATCACTCAGATCCATCATGTACACCGCTGGCAACTGGCGTTCCTCGACAATGCGGCTGAATGCTTCGGCCTGCTTCAGCCCGGTGACCAGCAAACCGTCCGGGCTGTGTTGCAGATAGGCGCGCAGCAGCGCCAGTTCTTCGCTGTCGCTGTAATGGGTATTGCCGATCAGCATCTGGTAGCCGGCCGGCTGCAGCACCGATTCGATGCCGGCCAGCGCGTCGATGAACACGGTATTGCTCAGCGAGGGGATCAGCACCAGTACCGTGTGCGAGCGCGCTGATGCCAGCTGGCGGGCCGAACGGTTGGGTACATAGCCCAGTTGTTCGACCACCTGCAGGATTTTTTCACGCAGGGCCGGTGTGACCCGCTCTGGCGAGTGCAAGGCGCGGGAAACGGTAATGGCGCTGACGCCGGCAGCCAGACCGACATCATGCATGGTGACGCCGGTGCCGGAACGAAGGCGCGGTTTTCTCGACATGCTCTACCTGCTGTGAAAGCCGGGCGACGCTGCCCGGTGGCGGAATTGTAACGCAGTCAGGCCCGCCCACGCTGTTTGCCGCTTGCTCTGCCCTGTTTGAAAATGCGGCGGCGGCGGTTATAGTGCCCCTCCCCAAAGTACAGGAGTCGACCCGGCGTGATCGCACGCGGTGGTGGCACGGTAGAAATGCAAAAACTGTTTTATGGCTTGTTGCTGCTGGCATTGTGCGGCTGCGACCGGGACGGTGGCGTCAAGCTGCCGCGTGAGGTGAAGGCGCTTGCCCAGTTGGGCGAAACCGTGATGCGGCAGCTGGAGGGTGGCAGTGGCCAGGCGGCAGGGCCGGTGGGTGGGCAACAGGGCAAGGTGGTGCTGTCTGCGCTGGTGCGGGGTGACAAGGCGGTGGGCCATCGCGATTTCAACGGGGCCAAGCGTGTGCTGCCCAAGGTGTTTGCCGGCATGCAGGAGGATTTTTATTGCGGCTGTGCTTACGAGGGCAAGGCGGTGGACTGGTTGTCCTGCGGTTATGTGCCGCGCAAGAACCCGGAACGCGCCCGTCGCATCGAGTGGGAACACGTGGTGCCGGCCTGGGTGCTGGGCCACCAGCGCCAGTGTTGGCAGCAGGGCGGCCGCAAGAATTGCTCGAGCAATGATGAGGTTTACCGGCTGGCGGAAGGTGACCTGAACAATCTGGTGCCGGCAGTGGGCGAGGTGAATGCCGATCGCAGCAATCTGTCCTATGGTGCCTGGGCCAAACAACCGACCCGCATTTACGGCCAGTGCGGCACCGTAGTCGATTTTGCCGGCAAGCGGGTTCAGCCGCGTGAAGAAGTGCGTGGGCGTGCGGCCCGCATCACCTTGTACATGCATCAGCGTTACGGGCTGAACATGAGCCGGCAGGACCGACAGCTGATGTGTGCCTGGGCCAGGCAATATCCGGTGGATGGCTGGGAGACGCGGCGCAATGCCCGCATCGTCAGCCTGCAGGGCGAGGGTAACTTCCTGGTCAGCCAGCCGGCGCGGCTGGCTGATGTCTGCGGCTAAGACTCGCTAACGATAGCCGCCCTGCTGCTGGGGTGCGCCTCCTTGCCGTACGACTTGTCGTGTCGGCGTCGGCTCGCCCTGGCCGGGGTCATCTGCGAGATTTTTTGCAGCTTTCGTCCCGCGCCGCTCAGGCTGCGGGGCTGTTCTTGCGCCGGCTGCGCGCGGGTTTGGCGGCGACGGCTTCGCTGGCGGCCGGCGGTTCTGCCTCTGGTGCGGCGATCTCGGCGGCCGGTTTGTCCGCACTGGCAGCGGCCGGGGTGCTGCTGTCATCCACACGCAGGTCGGGGGCGATTTCGGTGAGCAGTTGTTCCAGCAGCTTGCTGCGGGCGGCAATATGGTGATCGAAGCGCCAGTCTTTCAGCAGATCCAATGCCACTTCGAAATAGCGCATATCGATCTGGTATAGCGTACCCAAGTCAAAGGGCCGGCCCATTTCCAGTGCGGCGGCCAGGTCCTTCAATACCTGGACTTGCTCATGATCCTTGTTCTCTTCGATAAAACGGCGGATTTTCTTGGCGGCGTTCATGATGGCATTCCTCGGTGTCACAGCGCTGACTTAATCATGTCAAGTAACAACAGCTGAACTTAAGTGTTGTAAAAACCGGGGTACAGTCTGCCACAGGCTTTGTTTGAAAATGATGACCAATTTATGACAGTGAGCGAAATTGTCATCTGCGCTCAGCGTAAAGAATGCCAGCGGGGTGTGCGCAGCCGCCCAGACCAGCCGGGCGGCTTGTGGACTGGCTACTGAGTGACTAGCCGCCGTGATTGGCGTCGAAGCGCATGTTCAGTACGCCTTCCTGCACATCCAGGCAGTACTGTGACCAGCGCATGTCTGGCCACAGCAGTTCGGCGGTCAGGGTTTGCGGATGGTAGGCCGCGGTGTAGAGCGTGCCATAACCACGGCCATAGGCGGTCTGGAACAGTGGCGGCCGCAGCAGGGTGCGCAGCACGTCATCGGCACTTTCCGCCTTGCGCACGCCCTGGCTCAGCATCCATTCCCGCTCTTCCGACAAGGTGGCACGGGCATGGGCCTGCCATTCCACCCCGTGTTGATGGTTGGCTACTGCGGTGCGGCTGACCACTTCGGTGGGCCGGTCCGGGGCGACGAAGACCGTTGCCCAGTGGCTGTGCTTGTCCAGCAGGCTGATGTTATAGGTCATGTGCACCGGCAGGCGCTGCAGGATGGCCACGGCTTCTGCGGTGGTGCTGGCGGTTTCCAGCAGATAGCGCATCACCAGTGGAATGCCGAAGCCCTCGCCAACAGCGGTGCGGCCACCAAAGGACAGCGAGGCTGCCAGCCCGTCCTCGTTGATGCCATCCAGCGCACCCCACAGGCAGTCGCTCATGGCCAGCACCTGGCGGCCCAGCCAGCGGGTGGACAACCAGCTGCCTTCCAGCAGGGCCGGGGCGTAGTCGTAATTGCGTGCCAGCAAGGGGCCTGCTACGCCGTAGGGATCGATCCATACCGCTTGCGAGCAGCCGGAAATATACGATGGCGGACACCATTGCGACAGAAAACGCGCTTCCAGATCGCCGCCACCGGCCAGTTCGCATAGTTGTTGATACAGCCCGGCCAGCTCGGGCATGTGCTGGCGCAGCGCCCGCCGGCCAGCCAGATACGAGGGCCGGGCACGATGGCCATCGCGCAAAAACCATTGCTGATAAGCTGGCCAGCGCAGCTGAAACAGCCCTTGCCAGCGCGCTCCCGGCGTGTCTTCCCGGATTGCTTCGAATGTACAGCGCATGTGTCTCACTAGGTTGATGGCCGCCACCCTCTTGCCGACGGCGGCCAGGGTGGCGCTGAGCGGATTATAGGATCTTGAAGGCACCAGGGGCGGGGACTTGCTCTTCGTGCACGGCCATGATGGGCTTGGCGGCATAGTATTTCTTGATGCCGGTAATCCAGTTGCGTGCGCGCTCGTTGAGGGCGAAGTCGTCCGTCATGGAGCGGCCACGGGTGATCAGGATGCCCAGGTCGGCTCCCTCATAACGGTAGTCACCCGGCCCGCTGATGCGCAGGAAGAAAGCCTCGTTTTCCGATTCGATGTCCTGACGCTTGTAGTCGAAGCGGTGGTAGGACACAGAGCCATCGTCTGCCATGCGGTAGATGCCGGTGGCCGGAGCATGGGTGATGATGTCCACATTGTTGGCCGTATGCTTGATCACCAGCTGGCTCCAGCTGTCGATGAAGGCCGGATTGGCCCAGCGCGCGTTGAGTTCTTCCACGTCCAGTTCGAACTCGATGCCGGAAAATTCCAGCAGGTGGAACAGGAAGAGCGGCACATCGGCATAGGCGAAGGCGGCGTGGTTGGTCATCGGGCTGGCACCGCAGATGCGCGGATTCAGTTCGCCCAGATAGACTTCGTCGGTGTCCTTGTCGATGAGAAAATCCAGGTCGAAGTAGCCGCGATAGCCCTCGGCCATCAGCTGGTTGCCAAAGCGGTAAGCCATGTCGCGTGCCTTGGCACGGACTTCTTCGCTGAAGGCACCAGGGAAGATTTCATTGCCGCACCAGCCGCCGCGATAGGGGGTCAGTTCTGCCTCGCCGACGACCTCGGTCAACAAGGGGCCGACCAGCGTGCCGCTGCGGGTGGCACAGGCTTCCAGCGTGGCGCCCCGGCAGTTGATGCGCTTCATGATCTTGACTTCCGGGTCCTGGATGATTTCCTCGGCATGCCGGTCGAAGTCGGTTTCGTTGGAAATGAAGAAGGTGGTATGGCCGGAATCGCCAAAGGCAGTCTGCACCACCAGCTGTTCGCCCAGGCCATGTGCTGCGGCAATCTCACGCAGATGGGCATAGCTGTCCACCTTGCACAGGGCATTGGGGACCGACGGCACACCGGCCTTGTTGCCGATGCGCACGGTTTCCATCTTGTTGTCACAGCGTTCACGCAAGGCGGCGCTGGGGAACCACACTTCAATGCCCAGCTCCTCGCACAGCCGTTCGGTTTCGGCATCGAACATCAGGAACACCGCCACCGGGCGGCCGCCGGCGCGCTCGACGTAATCCACCACATCCTTGTGCTGCAGCAGATAGTTGTTGATGTCCTCGATGGACTGGAATTCTTCATGCGGCAGTTGCGGCGGCACGAAGACATTGGGATGGCGGCCGTCGAAGCAGTCGATGTAGTTGATGTATTTGAAGCGGTTGACCCACTGGTCTATGCCCAGCAGGTTGAAGTTGGTGGCGCTGATGAAGTAGATCGGCCGTTCATTGCGGTGAAACAGCAGACGCAGATCGGAAATATTGCTGACTTTTTGCATGGGGTGCTCTCCCTGAGCGGCTCGCGGTGGGGGTTTCGGTGTCTGCTGCTGAGCTGCTTGCAGCCAGGCCAGCAGCCATTGGCGGCAGTAGCGCAGCCAGCCTGATACCAGGGGGTGATCTTTCATTCCTGGCTCTGGCTGGCGGCCAGTGCGTCGCTGTCGGCCTTGATTTCCGCCATCGGGCCGCCCGGGCCGGACAATTCACCCTGATGGTGGTCTTCCGGTTTGGTCAGTGGGCCCAACTGGTATAGATAGCTGTCCAGGCCGCTGTCGCGCTGGTACACCGGGAAGTCGCAGCGCCGGTCGCGGAAGCTCTTGAGCGGCTGGCCCAGGCCACGCAGGCCGCGTTCGCGTTCGCGTCTGACCTTGTCGAAGTCGATTTCCACCGGGATGATTTCCGGGCCATTGCCCGCCTGATGCAGCACATAGCCGGCAGGATCCACCACGATGGAGCGGCCGACACCGCCATCACCCACCCCGTTGATGTCGAGGAAATACACCTGGTTGGTGACGGCCGAGGCACGGGCGATGGCCAGTTCCACCTCGCGGTCTATGGTGTCGGTCATGGTGGGGTGCAGGATCACCTCCGCGCCCATGGCGGCCAGCGTGCGGGTGGTTTCCGGGAACCACATGTCGTAGCAGATGGAGATGCCGATACGCCCGGCATCGGGCACGTCGAACACCACGAACTGGTCGCCGGCGGTAATGCCTTTTTCGTAGGGCAGGAAGGGAAACAGCTTGCTGAAGCGGGCGATGACCTCGCCTTGCGGATTGATCACCGGGCTGGTGTTGAAAACATGGCCATCGCGCAGTTCGAACAAGGAACCCGGAATCAGCCAGATGCCGTGCTGGGCCGCGATCTCGCACAGCCGCTGCTCGGCATCGCCCGGCATGGCCTCCGCTTTCAGCGGGCTGGGGCCGTAAGCGGCCAGCTCGGAAAACAGCACCATGTCGACCCAGGGAAAGCGGTGTTTGACATGGGCGACGTAATGCCCCATGCGCGTGATGTTTTCTTCGAAGGCGGAAACCGACATCTGGATGCCGGCAATGGCGAAGCGTTTCAAGGTCTCTCCCGTATGGATGCACGCGCTGCCGTGTGGCCAGGCGTGAAGCACAGGCCAGGCGTGCTGATGCAGCGCTTGGCGATGTTGGTGGGAGAGCAGTCTACAAATGTGGGAAGGCGGCCAGAAATAGCCGATTTCTGATTCACTAGCCGGGAAATGGACTATCCATTTGGCTGGAAATTTCCAGGCTATGCCGGATGGGAGAGTGGGGTCGTCGTAAAATGCATTTTGCGGCGCGCAGCCTTGGTTTGGGCGTGCTGTCTGCCGGTCATGTACGGTGGCTGCAGCCGCCCGCAGGGCGGATCATCCGCCTGCGGCTTCAGCTTTCCAGCAGGCGGTAGCCGACGCCGGTTTCGGTCAGGATGTGCTGCGGCATGGCCGGATGGTCTTCCAGCTTTTGCCGCAGATGACCCATGTAGACGCGCAGGTACTGGTTGTGTTCGGAGAACGACGGCCCCCATACCGCCAGCAGCAGCTCGCGGTGGGTGATGACCTTGCCGGCATTGCGGATCAGCGTGGTCAGCAGGCGGTATTCGATGGGCGTGAGGTGCACCATGGCTTCGCCCTTGTGCACGGTGCGCGCCACCAGATCAACCTTGATATCGCCAAAGGCAAAAGTCTGGGCCGGGGCTGCGCTGCCATTGCCACGCCGCCGCAGCAGTACGCGGATGCGCGCCATGCATTCGGCCACGCCAAAGGGCTTGGTCAGGTAGTCGTCGGCACCGGCGTCCAGCGCCAGCACTTTTTCGGCTTCCTGGGTGCGGGCGGACAGCACCAGGATGGGCAGGTCGGTCCATTCGCGCAGCTGACGGATGACATCGATGCCGTTCATGTCCGGCAAGCCCAGGTCCAGTATCACCATGTCCGGTTTGCGGGTGGCCACTTCGATCAGGCCCTGCTTGCCGTTTTCCGCCTGGTGCACCACCCAGTTGTCGCCATCCAGCGCCGAGGCCAGAAAGCGGCGGATCGGTTTTTCGTCCTCGATGACCACCAGTTTGACTGGGTTGTCGCTCATGGTTTGATCTCCTCTTCGCCGGGCAGGGCCGGCATGGCGCGCACCGGCAGGGTGAAGCTGAAAGCCGCACCATGTGGCTTGAGATTAGCCGCCTGGATGGTGCCGCCGTGGGCTTCGACAATGCTGCGACAGATGGCCAGCCCCAGTCCCACGCCCGGAGTGGTGGATTCGCTGTTGCCACGGCTGAATTTGTCGAACAGTTTTTGTTCCTGGCCAGGTGGCAGGCCCGGCCCGTCGTCCTGTACGCAAACACGCATTGTAGCGCCCTCACCGCGGGCGCTGAGCGCGATATGACTGCCGTGCGGGGTGTATTTGGCGGCATTTTCCAGCAAGTTCACCAATACCCGTTCGATCAGCACCGCGTCGTACTCCAGTACCGGCAGCCCGCTGGGCAGTTCGATCTGCAGTTGGTGTTGCTGCAGGCTGCGCTGGCAGGCGCGCACTGCGCTGCCCACCACGTCGTCCAGCAGCTGCCATTCCCGGTTCAGCTGTACGCCGGACTGCAACTTGGCCATGTCCAGCAGATTGGTGACCAGATGGTTCATGCGCAGTGATTCTTCCTGGATCGACTGGGCGATGTCGGCCTGCTTGGCCGCATCAACCTGGCCGGTGGCCAGAATGCTGGACAAACCCACCAGGGTGGTCAGCGGGGTGCGCAGATCGTGCGAGATGACTGCCAGCACGCTGTTGCGCAGGCGTTCGGATTCCATGGCGACGATGGCATCCTGCGCCACTTCGACATAATGCACGCGCTCCAGCGCCAGGGCGATCTGGGCGGCGCAGGTTTCCAGCAGGCGTTGCTGTTCGGGCAGGAAAACCTGATCGAGCTGCTCGGGCAGTACGGCCAGCACGCCGCGATTGCGCATGGGTGCTTTCAGCGGCAGATACAGCATGGTATTGGCCGGCAGGGTCTGGGTGCCGAGGCCGGCAGGCTGCTGCTTGTCATACACCCACTGCGCCACGCCCGGATCGGCCTGGGCATGGCTGTCGTTTTCAGCGCGCAGTTCTTCGTTGCTATTGGGGGTGAACAGCACGATGCTGGCATTGAATAGCGGCTGCAGGCGGCTGACGGCAATATCGATGATCTGGCTTGCCGTCAGCGCGCCGGCCAGCTCGCGGCCCAGATCATACAGGGCTCGGGTGCGGCGCTCGCGATAGGTGGCAATGGTGGCTTCGAAGCGCAGCCGTGCGGCCAACTGGCTGATGATGAGGGCGACGGCAAACATCACGGCAAAGGTCAGCAGGTATTGGGTATCCGATACCGAAAACGACATGCGCGGCGGCACGAAAAAGAAATCGAAGGTGGCCACCGCCAGCAAGGACGCCAGCACCCCGGGGCCACGGCCAAAGCGCACGGCCACCAGCACCACCCCCAGCAGATACACCATCACCACATTGGATGGTTCGAAATACGGCGTGAGCAGGCTGGCGAGGCCGGTGGTCAGCAAGCAGGCCAGCAGCGCTGCCAGATAGCCGTGACGCTGTTGCTGGCGGCTGGCCTCGCCAAACAGCAGGCTGTTGAAGCCATCGCGTGTCTGTGGCTGTTCATCTTCCAGTTCGTGGGCCACCACATAGACATCGACATCATTGGCCTGCAAGGACAGTTGTTCCAGCAATGGCCGTCGCCACAGTCGTTGCAGCTTGCTGCCGGCGGATTTGCCCACCACCAGCTTGGACACATTGCGGCTGCGGGCATAGGCCAGCAGGGTGGCGGCCAGATCGCTGCCACCCAGCACGGTGGTTTCAGCGCCCAGTTCCTGTGCCAGCTTCAAGCCTTTCATGATGCGGGCGCGTTTGCTTTCCGACAGGCCTTGCAGTTCGGGTGTTTCCACGAAGACCGCAATCCAGTCGGCATCCAGGCTGGCGGCCAGCCGTTTGCCGCTGCGCACCAGCTTTTCGGTACCGGGACCATGCCCGACGCAGATCAACAGCCGTTCGCGGGCATGCCACACCGGCTTGATCGACTGGTCGGCGCGGTAGGCGCGCATTTGCGCATCCACCCGGTCGGCGGTGCGGCGCAAGGCCAGTTCGCGCAAGGCCAGCAGATTGCCCTTGCGGAAGAAGTTTTTCACCGCGCGCTCGGCCTGATGGGCCATATACACCTTGCCTGCCGCCAGGCGGGCCAGCAGCTCGTCCGGTGGCAGGTCGACCAGCGATACTTCTTCTGCCTGATCAAAGACGTGATCGGGCAGGGTTTCGCGCACCACGATGCCGGTGATCTGGCCCACCACATCATTCAGGCTTTCCAGATGCTGCACATTCAGCGTGGTGTAGACATCGATGCCGGCGGCCAGCAGTTCTTCCACGTCCTGCCAGCGTTTGCTGTGGCGCGAACCGGGGACATTGGAGTGGGCGAATTCATCCATCAGGATCAGTTGCGGCTGGCGTGCCAGTGCGCTGTCCAGATCAAATTCGGCCAGGCTGCGGCCCTTGTATGCGATCTGGGTGGGCGGCAGTACTTCCAGCTCTTGCAGCTGGGCCTCGGTTTCCTTGCGGCCATGGGTTTCCACCACGCCCACCAGCACCTTGCAGCCTTCCTGCTGGCGCACGCGGGCGGCGCTGAGCATGGCATAGGTCTTGCCTACGCCGGCACAGGCACCAAAGAAAATTTTCAGGCGGCCACGCTGTGCAGCCAGTTCTTCCTGCTTCAGTTCATCCAGCAGGGCATCGGGGTCCGGGCGGATATCCGTCATGTTCAGTCCGTCTATGGCGGTACAGCATCATGCCCTGCCGGTGAAGGGCAGGGCGTCAGGGGGGCGCATCCGGCCGGGGCCGGATGCGCAGATCAAACGGCTAGCAGCTTTATTTCACTGCATCCAGCGCCAGATTCAGCTCCAGCACATTGACCCGTGGTTCACCCAACAGGCCAAAGGTTTCGCCAATGATGTGATCATCCACCAGTTGGTGCAGGCGGGCCAGCGGCATGCTGCGTGCGCGGGCGACACGGTCCAGCTGGTAATAGGCGGCAGCGACCGATATTTCCGGGTCCAGGCCACTGGCCGAGGCAGTCACCAGATCAACCGGCACGGTGGCTGTTTGCGTGGGGTGAGCCTGGCGCAGGTGGTCGAGATTGGCCTTTACCGCATCCAGCTGGGCCTTGTTGGTGGGGCCGAGATTGGAGCCGCCGGAGCTGCCGGCATTGTAGGCCATGGGGCTGGTGGCTGATGGCCGGCCCCAGAAATACTTGTCAGCGCTAAAGTTCTGACCGATCAGGCGGGAGCCGATGATCTGGCCGTTTTTTTCGATCAGGCTGCCATTGGCCTGCTGCGGAAACAGCGCCTGGGCCAGGGCCGTGGTCAGCAGTGGATAGGCCAGGCCGGTCAGCAAGGACAGGGTGGCAAACAGCAGCAGTGCGGGTCGCAAAGTCTTGAGCATGATGAGTTCCTTGTTCGGGCGGGCCGGCTTACACCAGGCCCAGGCTGCCCAGCAGCATGTCGATCAGCTTGATGCCGGCAAAGGGCAGCAGCAGGCCGCCCAGGCCGTAGATCAGCAAATTGCCGCGCAGCAGTTCGGCCGCGCTTCTGGCGTGGTATTTCACCCCTTTGAGGGCTAGCGGAATCAGCACCACGATGATCAGCGCATTGAAAACGACGGCGGACATGATGGCCGAGGCCGGGCTGTTCAGGCCCATCACGTTCAGCGCATTCAGCTGCGGATAGGTGCTGGCAAAGGCCGCCGGGATGATGGCGAAATACTTGGCCACGTCGTTGGCGATGGAGAAGGTGGTGAGCGAGCCACGGGTCATCAGCATCTGTTTACCGATTTCCACGATTTCGATCAGCTTGGTGGGGTTGGAGTCCAGATCCACCATATTGCCGGCCTCTTTCGCCGCCTGGGTGCCAGTGTTCATGGCCACGGCCACGTCGGCCTGGGCCAGCGCCGGTGCATCGTTGGTGCCGTCGCCGGTCATGGCGACCAGCTTGCCTTCGGCCTGATGGCTGCGGATCAGCTTGAGTTTGGCTTCCGGGGTGGCTTCGGCCAAGAAGTCGTCCACGCCGGCTTCGGCGGCAATAGCGGCGGCGGTCAGCGGGTTGTCGCCGGTGATCATGATGGTCTTGATGCCCATCTGGCGCAGCTCGGCAAAGCGTTCCTTGATGCCGCCCTTGACGATGTCCTTCAGCTCGATCACCCCCAGTGCGCGATTGCCTTCGGCCACCAGCAGTGGAGTCGAGCCACGGCGGGCCACTTCATCGGCGCTCTTGCCCAGCGCGTCGGGGAAGACCCCGCCTTGTTCGGCGATATGGCGGCGAATGGCATCAATGGCCCCCTTGCGAATCTGCCGGCCATCGTAGTCGATGCCGCTCATGCGGGTTTGCGCGGTAAACGGGATGAAGGTGGCTTCGTGGCTGGCCAGTGCACGTTCGCGCAGGGCGAATTTCTGCTTGGCCAGTACCACGATGCTGCGGCCTTCCGGCGTTTCGTCGGCCAGCGAGGCCAGCTGGGCGGCATCGGCCAGTTGCTGTTCGCTGATGCCCGGAGCCGGGATGAACAACGAAGCCTGACGGTTGCCCAGGGTGATGGTGCCGGTCTTGTCCAGCAGCAGCACATCCACGTCACCAGCGGCTTCCACCGCACGTCCGGAAGTGGCGATGACATTGGCCCCCATCATGCGGCTCATGCCAGCCACGCCAATGGCGGACAGCAAGCCACCGATGGTGGTGGGAATCAGGCAGACCAACAGCGCCACCAGGGTGGTGATGCTGATGGGCAAGCCAGCCTTGGCCGCATCCACACTGAACAGCGAGTAGGGCAGCAGGGTGACGGTGACGATCAGGAACACGATGGTCAGCGCCACCAGCAGGATGGTGAGGGCGATTTCATTCGGGGTCTTCTGACGCTTGGCGCCTTCTACCATGGCAATCATGCGGTCGAGGAAGGTTTCCCCCGGATTGGCGGTAATCTTCACCACGATCCAGTCCGACAGCACACGGGTGCCGCCGGTGACCGAGGAGAAGTCGCCGCCGGATTCGCGAATCACCGGGGCCGATTCGCCAGTAATGGCCGATTCATCCACCGAGGCCACGCCATCGATGACTTCACCGTCCACCGGGATGACATCGCCGGCTTCCACCAGCACGATGTCGCCCTTTTTCAGGCTGTGGCCATCCACGATGGTGATACCGGCTTCGCGGCGCGGGCCGGACAGCTTCTTGGCCACCACGTTTTTCTTGGCCGAGCGCAGGCTGGCGGCCTGGGCCTTGCTGCGGCCTTCGGCCAATGCTTCGGCGAAGTTGGCAAACAGCACGGTAAACCACAGCCACAGGGCAATGGCCAGAATGAAGCCCGGCGCGGCCTCGCCCTTGCCGGCCAGCGCCTGCAGCCACAGCGCGGTGGTGAGAATACTGCCGACATACACCACAAACATCACCGGATTGCGCCATTGGGTACGTGGCGACAGTTTCCTGAAAGAGTCGATGATGGCCGGTTTGATCAGGGCCGGGTCAAACATGCCCTTGCCCGGTTTGCTGTGCTGGCTGGCAGCGCTGTTGGCGGCAGCCGACACAGTGGAATGATTGCGATCGTTCATATTGTTTTCCTTGATCCTGTTGCGTATCCACGCTCAGGATTAATGTCCGCTCACCATTTGCAGATGCTCTACCACCGGTCCCAGCGCCAGCGCCGGGACGTAGTTGAGCGCTCCCACCAGCAACACCGTGCCGATCAGCAACACCACGAACAGTGGGCCGTGGGTGGGCAGGGTGCCGCTGTTGACAGCCAGGCGTTTCTTGGCAGACAGCGAACCGGCAATGGCCAGGATGGGCACAATCATCAGGAAGCGGCCAAAGAACATGGCGATGGCGGTCATGATGTTGTAGAAGGGGGTGTTGGCGGACAGGCCGGCAAAGGCGCTGCCGTTATTGTTGGCGGCCGAGGTAAAGGCATAGAGGATTTCGCTGAAACCATGCGCACCGGGGTTGGCAATGCCAGCCTTGCCGGCATCCACACTCACCGCAATGGCGGTCAGCACCAGCACCAGGATCGGCGTCACCAGAATGGTGATGGCGGTCATTTTCATTTCGTAGGTTTCAATCTTCTTGCCCAGATACTCCGGTGTGCGCCCCACCATCAGGCCGGCAATAAACACCGCCAGAATGGCAAACACCAGCATGCCGTACAGGCCGGAGCCCACACCGCCGAATACCACTTCACCCAGCTGCATCAGGAAGGTTGGCACCATGCCGCCAATCGGGGTGAGCGAGTCATGCATGGCGTTCACCGCACCGCAGGAAGCCGAGGTGGTGACTACGGTAAACAGCGCAGTGTCGATGATGCCGAAGCGGCTTTCCTTGCCTTCCATATTGCCGCCGGCTTGCAGGCTGCTGGCCTGCTGGTCGACGCCCATGGCGCTCAGTTGCGGCACACCGGTTTGTTCGGCGCGGGTTTCCACCACCACGGCGGTGGCAAACATCACCAGCATGGCGGCCAGAATGGCCCAGCCCTGACGGCGATCGCCCACCATGCGGCCAAAGACAAAGCACAAGGCCGCCGGAATCAGGAAGATGGCCAGGTCTTGCAGGAAGTTGGCCAGTGGCGTGGGGTTTTCATAAGGGTGGGCCGAGTTGGCATTGAAGAAACCACCACCGTTGGTGCCCAGCATCTTGATGGCTTCCTGCGAGGCGACCGGGCCCATCGGCAGGGTCTGCTGCTGGGTTTGGCTATCAACCATGACGGGTTTGCCATCCTTGCCGTTGACCGGATTACCCTTGGCATCGACCTTGGCCTGCTGGAAGTGGCTGACTTCCACGGTATGGGCTGTCTGGTAAGGCAGCAGGTTCTGAATGACGCCCTGCTGGGTCAGACCCAGTGCCAGCAGCAGTGACAAGGGGGCGAGGACATACAGGGTGAAGCGGGTCACATCGACCCAGAAATTACCTATCCTAGCCGAGCTGTGACGGGCAAAGCCACGAATCAAGGCAATCACCACGGCTGCGCCAGTCGCCGCCGACAGGAAATTCTGTACCGTCAGGCCCAGCATCTGGGTCAGATAGCTCATGGTGGTTTCGCCGCCATAGCCTTGCCAGTTGGTATTGGTGACAAAGGAAATGGCGGTGTTGAAGGAGGAATCAGGCGTAACCGCCGCCATGGCTTGCGGATTGAAAGGCAGCGCGCCTTGCAGACGCTGTAGCCCATATACGGCGAGTACCCCCAGCAGATTGAAAACCAGCAGGGAAATGGCGTAGGACTTCCAGCCCATTTCCTCTTCCTGGCGAATGCCTGCCAGGCGGTAGAGCAGTTTTTCCAATGGCGCGACCAAGCGCAGCGGACCGGGGTTTTCACCCCGCATGATGCGGGTAATCCAGCTGGACAATGGCCAGGCCAGTGCCAGCAAAACCAGCAGGAACAAACCGAGTTGGAGAATGGCAGGTGTGCTCATGTCAGAAATTCTCCGGTTTGAACAGGGCGTACAGCAGGTAGGCCAGCAGCCCCAGGGCCAGCAGGGCGCTGATGAAGTAGAACAGGTTCATGGCTATTTGCCCTCCGCGTGCTGGCAGAGCCGCACGAAAGCAAGCGTCAGCGCAGTGAATCCCAGAGTCAGGCCCAGATAGACCAAATCCATTTTGCATTTCCTTTACGAGGCGATATGTGCCAGTGAAAGGTACGCAATCGGATGTCAAAAACCTGATAAAAAGCCAAGAGGGGGGGTAAAGAAACTATAAAGACGCTGCAAATGCTGCTGCAAAAGGGCAGCAGCCAGCAGAAAACGAGGAATTTTGACGACAGAAAAGGTAGTAAGCGCCAAGAGAGTGGCGCTTTGACAGAGGTCGGTGAGACTGCGTGGCCGCGCTAGAACAGATCGTCTTCGCTGCGCTCCGCCATGAAGCGGGCGTCGTCACGGTCATGGGCGCGCTGGCGGACTTTCTGTTGCCGGCAGCGTTCGGTGTCGCTCAACTGCGGCTTTGCCACCGCGTAAAGAAAACTTTCATGCTGGTCGCGTGCCTGCTTGCGGCGGACACTGAGAGGAATACGGGAAATCATCCTTGCACCTCCAGATTGGGTACATCACATGCGGTCGGTTGTGCCAACCATTAAAACTTGACTGTATTTCAAACATTTGTAAAGTCTGAAACGTCGCGCAATACGCAAAATGTTGTGTGTTTGCCGCGACAGTCTTCACTAGCTATGGTTATTTTTAGCAGATTTGCTGCTGAATTGCCGGCCAGTACTGGCTATGACACATCATAGATTTATATCGAATATTGATTAAATCAAACAATCTAGTTGGTTATATGTTGTGTGCAGTAGGATAGCGCCAGAACTTAGTCTGGAGCTGTCATGGAGTTGGGATACGCAGTAGCTGGTCTGGTGGTGGGCTTTATCGTCGGGCTGACCGGGGTAGGGGGTGGTTCCCTGATGACCCCAATCCTGCTGTGGTTTGGCATTTCGCCAGCAACAGCCGTCGGTACCGATCTGCTGTACGCCGCCCTGACCAAGGCCGGTGGCGTGTTCGTCCATCACAAGCAAAAGCATGTCGACTGGAAGCTGACAGCCTGGCTGGCTGCTGGCAGTGTGCCCGCTTCGCTGCTGACGCTGGGCCTGCTGTCCTGGCTGCACCTGTCCAGCCATGCGCTGGACTCGGTGTTCAAGCTGGTGCTGGGTGTGGCTCTGCTGCTGACGGCTGCTTCCATCCTGCTCAAGCCCCGCCTGATCAAGCTGATCAATCCGCAGGGACACCCGCCGGCCGAATTTGTACTGAAGCCGCTGCCTACCGTCCTGATCGGCGTTGGTCTGGGTGTGCTGGTTACCCTCAGCTCCATCGGTGCTGGCGCGCTGGGCACGCTGGCCTTGTTCCTGCTTTATCCGGCCCTGCCCACCACCCGCCTGGTCGGCACGGAAATCGCCCATGCGGTACCGCTGACCCTGGTCGCCGGCCTGGGTCATGCCAGCATGGGTAACCTGAACTACATGCTGCTGCTGAATCTGCTGATGGGCTCGCTGCCGGGTATCTGGCTGGGTAGCAAGCTCACCCGTCGCCTGACCGATGCCTGGCTGCGACCGGCGCTGGCGGTGATGCTGGCGGTAGTGGGTGCGAAACTGGTGATGTGATGCCCTGCTTGCTGCAATAAAAAAGAGCCGCTGCTGCGGCTCTTTTTTTATTATCTGTCAGCCCGACTCAGTCCGGCTTTGCTGGTGGTCGTGGTTTGCGCCCGCGTTTGCTGCTGGGGGGACTCTGGTGGGCGAGATACCAGGCTTCCAGCGCTTCTTCGGCATGCATGATGTGCTGCTTGAGAAAGGCGGCGGCGCTGATAGCGTCTTTCTGGCGGCACAATTCCAGCAGGTGGTTGTGCTCCAGATGCGCGCGGTCGTTGAAGCCGGTCAGCAGAATCTGCATGCGGGTGTAGCGGTCGGTGCGGTTATGCAATTGCGCGATCAATGCCAGTGTTTGAGGCCGCCCTGCTGCCTGATACAGCGCCAGGTGAAAGCTGGCATTCAACAGGCCCCAGGTGGCGACATCCTGATTTTTCAGCGCGACATCAAAGCGCGCCAGCAGCACTTCGGCCGCTGCGATGTCCGCTGTGGTTTGGCGCGGTATGGCTTCCAGCAGCATGTCGCATTCCAGCAGCACGCGCACGCGCAGCAGTTCGACGATTTCCGGCAGGGACAACTGGCTGACCACGGCTCCACGCCGTTCGATGATGCGCACCAGTCCTTCCGCTTCCAGCTGGCGCAAGGCTTCGCGTACCGGCACCCGGCTGACGCCCAGCTCGCGAGACAGCGCTTCCTGACGCAACTGGGTGCCATCCGGCCATTCGCCAGACAGAATGCGCTGGCGCAGTGTGTCAGTTGCGGTGGCGGTGAGGGTTTGTTGTGGGGATTCTGTTGTTCTGGCTGGCATGTTGTGGCTCCCGTCTGGCGCTACAGTAGCACAAGCGGCAAGCTCACCACAAAAACGCCGTGGGCGGGCTTTGCCCTATCGGGTTGGCGACATAAAAAATGAGCCCCGGCCTTGGGGGGCGGGGCTCCAGCTTGCACCTTCGCTCAGGTGACTGGCAGCCAGGCAGCGTCGGGGGTTATCCACCAGCGCGGGCTGACAGTCATGCTGCCCTTGTATCAGAACAATACGCAGGCAGCAGTGGCAGTATGTCGGCTTCTGCTGGCTCGCTTTGACGTGATTGCATGGTTTTTTTGTGACGGACTTTGACGGCAGCGTTATGATGCAATACAACATGACGTTAACGTAAGGAGCGCTGTCTTGGAAAAGTCCTATCCCATCATCGACCGCCAGACCATCACCATGCGCTGGGGCGATATGGATGCAGTCGGTCATCTCAACAATACCTATTACTTCCGCTATCTGGAGCAGATTCGCCTGAACTGGCTGGAAGCGCTGGGGCATGGTATCGATCCGCAAAGCACCGGCCCGGTACTGGCCAGTACTTCCTGCACTTTTCGCAAGCAGCTGACTTATCCGGCGGTGGTGGAAATCACCATCGAGCTGGAAAAACTGGGCCGCAGCAGCCTGCAGCTACGCCACCATTTCTATCGCCAGGGCGATCCGGACACCGTATATGCCTATGCCGACGTGACGCTGGTGTGGGTGGATTACCAGGCTGGCGTGCCGGTGGCCATTCCGGATGACATCCGTCAGGCCATCGCGCGCGCCATCGCGGCTTGAGCAGGGCTATCAGCCCTGCTTGCGGATCAGCTTGCGCAGCAGGAAACGGCTGGGATGCACCGCCTGCATCAGCGCCTGCGGCAGCGGTGCCGCTTCATTGTCCAGATAGGCCGCCAGGATTTCGCCAGATAGCGGGGCGGTAATCATGCCGCGCGAACCATGGGCGGTATTGACATACAGGCCGCTGATCCAGGGTGAGGCAGTATCCAGCTTGAGCGTGGCGTCGTTGGCCAGCTCGCGATAGCACTCGACAAACTGGCGGCGATCGGCCACCGGGCCGATCAGCGGCAGGTAATCCGGGCTGGTGCAGCGGTAGGCGGCGCGGCCGCCTATGGCTTGCAGCTTGAGCTCTGCCGCACCCACCGCCTGATGCATGGCCGGGGCCAGCCCTGCCAGCATGTCCAGGTTTTCCTGGTGCTCCGCTTCGTTGGGTAGCAGATTGTCTGCTTCGAACTTGAAGGTGGCACCCAGGCAGTGCTGTTGCTGTCGTGCTGGCGAAATATAGCCTTCACCACACAATACGGTTTGCAACAGGCTGCTGGCTGCGGTGGCTGCCACCGTGCTGACCTGGCCGCGAATTGCCTTCAGTGGCAGGTGGCTGGTGCTGTCGAAGCGTGCCGTGTCAGCCGCCGCCGCCAGGATGACGGCACTGCCCATGGCCAGTGGGCCGTCTTCATTGCTGGCCAGCCAGCATTGTTCCAGCGGGTTCCAGTCCAGTTCCAGCACCGTGCTGGAGGTTCGCAGCTGGATATTGGGATGGCTGCACTGCGCATGGACCAGGCTGGGCGGATTCAGCCAGCCGCCCTGCGGGAAGAACAGCCCGCCAGCTGGCAGTGGCAAGCCGGCAATGGCGCTGGCTTCCTGCTGGCTGACCTGACGCAGCAGGCCATCGGGTAATCCGGCCGTTGCCAGCTGTGCCTGCCGTGCGGCTTCCTTGTCATCCTGCGCCAGTTGCAGCACGCCACAGGCGCACCAGCTGTCGTCGCCCTGTTCCAGCAACTGATGCAGCAGGCGCAGCGAATAGGCATAGCCAGACAATACCAGCCGGGTCAGCGGGGTGAAGTGAGGGGAGAGCTTGGTATACAGCACGCCCTGTGGATTGCCCGAGGCGGCCTGCGCCAGTTGTGGCAGCCGTTCCACCAGTGTGACCTGCCAGCCGCGCTGGGCCAGGCTGTAGGCGGTGGAGGCACCGGCAATGCCGCCACCCACCACGATGGCTGAGCGCTCCTGTCCCGGCTGTGCTGCCGGGCGGGCATACCAGGGGGGCGACCATGGCTGGGCAGGTGCTGCGGCCAGCTGGCCGCAGCTCATCTCGCGCTTTTGGCCATGGCCTGCCACCTTGCGGACGCTGAAGCCCGCCTCTTTCAGGCCGCGCCGGACAAAACCGGCACAGGTGAAGGTGGCGAAGGTGGCCTCTGCTGCCGACAAGCTGGCCATGGTCTGAAACAGCTGCGGCTGCCACATGTCCGGGTTTTTCGAAGGGGCGAAGCCATCCAGAAACCAGGCATCGATGCGTGCATCCAGCTGTGGCAGCACTTCGAGCACATCGCCCACCAGCAGGGTGAGGATGATGCGCCCTCCCTCCAGTACAAAGCGGTGCCAGCCGCTGCTCAGCACATCGTATTGTCTTAGCAGCTGCTGCGCCTGGCTGGCCAGCTCCGGCCACAAGGCCAGCGCCTGGCCGAGATCTTGCGCGGTCAGCGGGTATTTTTCAGCGCTGATGAAGTGCAGCCGGGCCGTGGCAGGGGCATATTGCAGGAAGTGTTGCCAGGCACAGAGAAAGTTGAGGCCGGTGCCGAAACCGGTTTCACCAATGCTGAACTGACCATCGGGCGGCAGGGCGGCAAAACGCTCGGCCAGCTGATTGTGCCGGAGAAAGACATGGCGGGTTTCTTCCAGCCCGCTGCTGCGGGAGAAGTAGACATCGCCAAAGGCGACCGAGACGGGCTGGCCGTCCAGCCAATCGAGTTGTGCGTATGAGCTCATGCCAGCTGCGAGATGGATGCGGTAAGGAAGGCTGTCATTCTACTCTGTCTGCGGCGGTGCTAGCGCCGGATTGCATGGGAAAGATTGCAGCTGTTGCTGGTAAAACTTGTAAGGAGCGCTCCTGGAAGGTGCACGCTCTAGTGAACGAAGGGTCAGACAAGGCGCAAGGGCGTAAAAAAGCGCAATGGACATGAGGTCCATGAGCATTTTGAACGTCCTTTCAACGCTGGATCACCCGAGTATCGCAGAGCGTGAGCAGGCTCTTATTCGCGAATCACGCCGGCTACCGCATCCAGGAGAGCCGGGCTCAGGCCGGGCACCGTCAGTAACTGCGACTGTTGCAGATGGGTGTAATGGCGGTTCATCGAGCGGAAATACAAGGGGTCGTAATGCTGGGTCAGCAGTTGTTCCACCAGGCTGGCAAACTGGCCCTGCTCAATCATATCCTGCCATTGCTGTAGCTGTTCGCGCGAGTGTACCGCCTTGAGAAAGCCCAGCTGGGTGACCAGCCTGGCTGGTTGCTGCAGATAGAAATCATAGTCTTCCAGCAAGAAGCGTACGCGCTCGGCCAGCGCAACTTCCATGCTCAGGCATTCGCTGGCGTGCATGCGTGAAAACAGGCTGTCCGGCAAGCTGAGCGTGCCGATTTTCCGGCTTTCGGATTCGATGAATACCGGCCGCGCCGGATCCAGCTGTAGCATGGCCAGACGCAACATGCTGTCGAACCATTTTTGCGAGGGCTGCGGCTGGTCGGGCAGCCGCCCCAGCACCGAGCCGCGATGCACGGCCAGGGCTTCCAGATCCAGCACCTGCTTGCCATTGCGTTGCAGAGCATGCAGCAAGCGGCTTTTGCCCGAGCCGGTCGGGCCGCAGATGACCTTGAGCCGCAGCGTGGCCGGCAGGCTGGCCAGGTCGGCCAGTACCTGATGGCGATAGCTTTTGTAGCCGCCCTCCAGCTGGTGGGTGCTCCAGCCGATCTGGCTGAAAATGATGGCCATCGAGGCCGAGCGCTGGCCGCCGCGCCAGCAGTAGATCAGCGGTTTCCAGGATTTTGGTTTCGCATGGAACTGCTGCTGCAGGTGACTGGCGATATTTTGTGCCACCAGCGCGGCACCCAGCTTGCGTGCCTCGAAGGGGCTGACCTGCTTGTAGAGGGTGCCCACCCGGATGCGTTCTTCGTCATCCAGTACCGGGCAATTGATGGCGCCGGGCAGGTGATCTTCGGCGAATTCGGCTGGCGAGCGCACGTCGATGATCTCGTCAAACTCGGCCAGCTGTGATAGTTTCGCGACCTTGAAAAGCATGGTGGGAGTTGCCCTGAAATGGCTGAAATCAAACTGACGCAATTATCCCACGGCGGTGGCTGTGGCTGCAAAATTGCCCCTGCGGTACTGGAGTCCATCCTGTCGACAGCGCGGGAAAAAATGGTGTTCCCGCAACTGCTGGTCGGCACGGAAACCAGTGACGATGCGGCAGTGTACCGCCTCAACGATCAGCAGGCGATTGTTGCCACCACCGATTTCTTCATGCCCATTGTGGACGATGCCTTTGATTTTGGCCGCATCGCTGCCACCAATGCGCTGTCAGACATCTACGCCATGGGCGCGACGCCCATCATGGCACTGGCCATTGTCGGCATGCCGGTCAATGTGCTGCCGGTGGAAACCATCCGCGCCATTCTCGATGGTGGACAGGCAGTGTGTGCCGACGCCGGCATTCCCATCGCCGGTGGCCATTCCATTGATTCTCCCGAACCGATTTACGGCCTGGTGGCGCTGGGGGTGGTCCATCCCGACCAGCTCAAGCGCAATTGCGATGCCAGGGCTGGCGATGTGCTGATCATGGGCAAGGCGTTGGGCGTGGGCATTCTGGCGCAGGCAATGAAAAAGGGAGTGCTGGATGAGGCCGGCTATCAGGCGCTGATCGCCACCACCACCCAGCTGAACAAGGTGGGTGCCACGCTGGCCGGCATGGAGGGTGTGCATGCGCTGACCGATGTCACCGGCTTTGGTTTGCTCGGTCATCTGCTGGAGATCTGCAAGGGCTCCGGCCTGCAGGCACAGGTGGAGATGGCCGCAGTACCGCTGATCCCGGCAGCCCGTCCGTTTGCCGAGCAAGGCTATGGTCCTGGTGCCATCGAGCGCAATCAGGCCAGCTTTGGCCAGCATGTCCGCTTTGCCGATGGCCTGCCCGACTGGCAGCAGCGCGTGCTGGCCGATCCGCAAACCAGTGGTGGCTTGCTGGTTGCCGTGGCGGCGGAGCAAGCCCCTGCCGTGCTGGCCGCTTTCCAGGCAGCAGGTTTTGACCACGCCTCGGTCATCGGCCAGTTGCAGGCTGGCGAGGCGCAGATAGTCGTCCGCTGAATGCGGCTGTGCGAAGCAAGTAATACTCTCAACCCGGCCCTGGCCGGGTTTTTTCATGGCCAGCGCTTGGACTGGGCGGCCTGGCGGCTCTTGCAGTAAAAGCGGTCTATGCTGTGAAAGCAGCCAGGGATTCTGCCACGCATAAAGCAGGGCTGATCTGGCGTTGTTCTTGCTTTGAATATGCTGAGCACGGGCTTGAGTGATTACATTGACAAGTGCATGTTTCTCACGCATTTTGCTGGTTTGCATCTATTAAGCCAGCATTTCAAAAAGACGCTAAATTATAAATAAACAATCCCGTACAGCGGGTGCGGCAGTGGAGAGGGTGAAGCGAATGAAGCGAGGCATGAGCATCGGGTCGCGGCTGGTATCGACCCAGGTAGTGTTGATGGTAGTGGTGGCGATGACCTTGGCGCTGCCGCTGTATGTCTTTACCGGGCGGGTGATGCAGGAGCGTACCGAAAAGGTCCAGTCGCAGTTGCTGACCCAGTCCATCAACATGATCGACGCGTTTAACGAGTCGCTGAAAATCACCACCCGCCAGTTTGAGAAAGTGCTGCTGGGCGAGATCGGCGGAGCATTCGCCCTCAATCCGGCCAGCAAGATAGACGTTTCCGGCACGCCAACCCCGGCCCTGCTGCTGGGCAGTGCGGCAGTCAACGGCAATAACGATATTGTCGACCGCTTCTCCTCCAAGACCGGTAACGTCGCCACGCTGTTCGTCAAGGATGGCGACGAGTTTGTCCGCATCGCCACTTCGGTGCTGAAGGAAGACGGCGGCCGTGCGCTGGGCACCAAGCTGGATCACGCCAGCCCGGCTTATGCGCAGCTGATGAATGGCGAAAACTATTCCGGCCGGGTCGACCTCTATGGCCGTGACTACATCACCAGCTATAGCCCGATCAAGGACGCCAGCCAGAATGTGATCGGTGCCACCTTTGTCGGCGTCGGCGCGACCGAAGGCATTGCCGGCCTGCTGGTACGCCTGTCCAAAGTGAAACTGGGCGAGGGCGGACATATCGATATCGTCGATATCAACAAGAATTCCAAATTATTTGGCCAATACGTGCAGCACCCGAAACTTTCCGGCCGCCCGGTCAGCAAGGACGTGGATGCAGCCGGCAAGGCCTATGTCAACGATCTGATGGCCGCAGGGCAGGGGGCGCTTACCGTCAAACTGCCGGGGGACAACGGCGCGGCCGAGCATATGCTGTCCTATGCCACGTACAAACCGTGGGGCTGGATGATTGTCAGCAACGAAACCCGCAGCGAACTGGAAAAAGAAAACCACCAGTTACTGCTGTGGCTGGCCGGCGGTGCCGGTTTGCTGTTGCTGATTCTGGCGCTGGCCCTGCTGCTGTTTACCAATCGCCTGGTAGCGCGCCCGGTGCGACAGCTGGTTGAGGAAGTGGGCGGCATTCGCGACAGCCGTGATCTGACGCGGCGGCTGGCGATCAACCGCAAGGATGAGGTAGGGCAGGTGGCCGATGCCATGAACAGCCTGCTGGACAGCTTTCAGCAGGCACTCAATCGCACCAGTTCGCATGCCATTGATCTGGACCATGCCGCACAGGAGCTGTCGGACAAGGCCAGCTCTGCCGCCGCCAGTTCGGGCGAGCAGCGTACCAGTGCCCAGGCCATGTCTGAGCACACCGGCATGCTGATCGCCGGGGTGCAACAGATTGAAAAAGTCGCCGGCGAAGCCAGCGATGCGGCACGTGCCTCCAGCGAAGCGGCCCAGGCCGGCAGTGAAAGCCTGGTGGCGGCAGTGGATGGCGTCAGCCATATTTCGGCGACACTCAGCCAGGCTGCCGACAGCCTGAAGGCACTGGAAAGCAGCGCACAGCAGATTACCGCCATCGTCAACGTGATTCACGATATCGCCGACCAGACCAATTTGCTGGCCCTTAACGCTGCCATCGAGGCTGCCCGGGCCGGCGAGATGGGTCGCGGCTTTGCCGTGGTGGCTGATGAAGTGCGCAAGCTGGCCGAGCGCACCAGCGTGTCCACCCAGGAAATCAGCGGCATGATCAGTACGATTCAGTCGGCCACGGATGCGGCCGTCAGATCGATGCGGCAGTCGGTGGTGCAGGCGTCGGAAGGGGCGGCCATCACCTCGTCGGCGCGCCAGGCCATTGGCTCCATCGTGGAAGACTCGCGTCGTGCCATGGAAGTGGTGCAGCGCATCAACCGCGAACTGTCACAGCAACGCGATATCGTGCAGCAAATGGCCGAGCGGGTGAATTCGGTGGCCAGTCAGGCAGAAAGCAGCAATCAGGCCGCCGAGCGCTCGGCCGAAACGGCCCGCCACATGGCGGGGCTGGCTGATTCGCTGAAGGAAGAAGTCCGCGCCTTCCGTACCTGATCCGGTGGCAGTGACATAAGCTAAGGGGACGCTAAGTGCGTCCCCTTTTTTATTGGTGTCAGTGATTCAGAAGCTCCAGCGCAGGCTGAAGGTGGTGACATTGACCCGCTTGTGCTGGCCGACGGTATTGGTCTTGGGGGCATAACCGATTTCCAGTGCCACGTCCTTGCTGCCCAAGCTGATCATGGGCAGCGCGGCCAAGCCCTTGATGCCAGAGCCATCCAGATAACCAGCTTGCACACCTGCTCCCAGGTAGACCGGGCCGATGATCCGCCATTCTTTGCGATAGCCGGCCGACACATACCAGGCCTGCTGCTCGAATGAGTCGCGGTACGTTGCTACCCGAGTAAACCAGCGGCCATTGTCCTCATTCCCGGCAAAGGCCCACTCCAGCCCTAGCCCCGGATTGTTGTTATTGAACTCACAACTTTTCGCCTTTTCTCCCTTGCCTTGCTGACAGCCACTGTGGATGGACGCACCGCTGAGCAGCAGGGAAAAACTGCTGTCGGCATATGCGCCGCTACTGCTTAGCAGCCCGGCTAGCATGATGATGAATTTATGCATTTCTCGCCCCTTGTCTGAATTTCAACCCATGGCTGGCATGGTGATGTTCCCTGGGAAGTTGCCTTGGCATGGTTGGAAAATGGCCAATAAATGCCAAGAAATTTCCATAAGACTAGGCGATAGCTATCGAGAATATTCTGATCGAAAGACGGGTTGCATTCCTTGCCGCACCGGCCAACCCGCCGGCATTGTTCAGCAGCAGCAAGCGGGTACTGACGGCGCTAATTGTTCCGACATTTATCTTGTAGTGTTCAAATCCGCCCACATATCGTGGTTAATACCGTTGCGTTTTCCTACAGGACAGCCCGGCGGACCATTATTGAAAATGCAAAAGAAATCAGAGTCATATTCTTGAAGGAGCTTCTCTATGCGATTTGAAAAGCTGACCACGAAATTCCAGCAGGCCCTGGGTGAAGCGCAGAGCCTGGCGCTGGCGCAGGACAATGCCTACATCGAGCCGCAGCATCTGCTGCTGGCCATGATGGACGATAACGACAGTGGCATTGGCGGCCTGCTGGCACGGGCTGGGGTCAATGCACCAGCCCTCAAGCTGGCACTGAAGGCGGCCATCCAGCGTCTGCCCAAGGTGCAGGGCGGCAATGGTGAAATCACCGTGTCGCGTGATCTGGGCAATCTGCTCAATGTCACCGACAAGATCGCCACCAAGCAGGGCGATGAATACATCTCCAGTGAATCCTTCCTGTCCGCTCTGTCGCAGGACAAGGGCGAGACCGGCCGCCTGCTGAAAGAGCATGGTGGCAATCACAATGCCATCCAGGCTGCCATCCAGGCGGTGCGCGGCGGGCAGAACGTGGGCAGCCAGGATGCGGAAAGCCAGCGCGAGGCGCTGAAGAAATACACCACTGATCTGACCGAACGCGCGCGTAACGGCAAACTGGACCCGGTAATTGGCCGCGACGATGAAATCCGCCGCGCCATTCAGGTGCTGCTGCGCCGTACCAAGAACAATCCGGTGCTGATTGGCGAACCTGGCGTGGGCAAGACCGCCATCGTGGAAGGCCTGGCGCAGCGCATCGTCAATGGAGAAGTGCCGGAAAGCCTGAAAAACAAGCGGCTGCTGGTGCTGGATCTGGCTGCGCTGATCGCTGGTGCCAAGTTCCGTGGCGAATTCGAAGAACGCCTGAAGGCCGTGCTGAATGATCTGGCCAAGGACGATGGCCAGACGCTGATCTTCATCGATGAAATCCATACCCTGGTGGGCGCGGGCAAGGCCGAAGGTGCCATGGATGCCGGCAATATGCTCAAGCCGGCACTGGCGCGTGGCGAGCTGCACTGCATCGGTGCCACCACGCTGGACGAGTACCGCAAGTACATCGAAAAGGACGCCGCACTGGAACGCCGCTTCCAGAAGGTGCTGGTCAATGAGCCGACGGTGGAAGACACCATTGCCATCCTGCGCGGCTTGCAGGAAAAGTACGAAATCCACCATGGCGTGGACATTACCGACCCGGCCATCGTGGCGGCGGCCGAGCTGTCCAACCGCTACATCACCGACCGTTTCCTGCCGGACAAAGCTATCGACCTGATCGACGAAGCGGCCAGCCGCATCAAGATGGAGCTGGACTCCAAGCCGGAGGCCATGGACAAGCTGGATCGCCGCCTGATCCAGCTGAAGATCGAGCGCGAAGCCGTCAACAAGGAAACCGACGAAGCCAGTCAGAAGCGTCTGCAACTGATTGAGGAAGAAATCCAGCGTCTGCAGCGTGAATACGCCGACATGGAGGAAATCTGGAAGGCGGAGAAAGCCGCAGCGCAGGGCAGCCAGACCATCAAGGAGGAAATCGACCGCCTCAAGGTGGACATGGAAGACCTCAAGCGCAAGGGCGACTGGCAAAAGCTGGCCGAACTGCAATACGGCAAGCTGCCACAGCTGGAGGCGCAACTGCGCGAGGCCGAGGCTGCCGATGCCGGTGCTGATAACAAGCCTAACCGCTTGTTGCGCACCCAGGTAGGTGCCGAGGAAATTGCCGAAGTCATCAGCCGTGCCACCGGTATTCCGGTGTCGAAAATGCTGACTGGTGAGCGGGAAAAGCTGCTGCGCATGGAAGACGTGCTGCACCAGCGCGTGGTGGGGCAGGACGAAGCGGTGCGTGCAGTGGCTGATGCCATCCGTCGCTCCCGCTCCGGCCTGGCCGACCCGAACAAGCCGTATGGTTCCTTCCTGTTCCTGGGGCCGACCGGCGTGGGCAAGACCGAACTGTGCAAGACCCTGGCCGGCTTCATGTTTGATAGCGAGGATCACCTGATCCGCATCGACATGTCCGAGTATATGGAGAAGCATTCGGTTGCCCGGCTGATCGGTGCGCCCCCGGGCTATGTGGGGTATGAGGAGGGTGGTTATCTGACCGAGCAGGTGCGCCGCAAGCCGTATAGCGTGATTCTGCTGGACGAAGTGGAAAAGGCCCATCCGGATGTGTTCAACATCCTGCTGCAAGTGCTGGATGATGGCCGCCTGACCGATGGCCAGGGCCGCACGGTGGACTTCAAGAACACGGTGGTGGTGATGACCTCGAACATGGGCAGTCAGCAGATTCAGGCCATGGCCACTGATGACTACCAGGTGATCAAGCTGGCGGTGATGGCCGAGGTCAAGTCACACTTCCGGCCGGAGTTCATCAACCGTATCGACGAAGTGGTGGTGTTCCATGGTCTGGACGAGAAGAACATCAAGGCCATCGCCCGTATCCAGCTCAAGGGTCTGGAAGGCCGGCTGGCCAAGCTGGAGCTGAATCTGCAAATCAGCGAAGAGGCTTTGTCCTTGTTATCCGAGGCAGGCTTCGATCCGGTGTATGGCGCGCGTCCACTCAAGCGTGCCATCCAGAACGAGCTGGAAAACCCGCTGGCCAAGAGTATTCTGGCCGGCAAATACCCACCCAAGGCCACCATTCTGGTGGAAGCGCGTAACGGGCAGCTGGTGTTTGATTGAGCCTGAAGCAAGCAGAGAAGCCGGCCCGTTGTGGTCGGCTTTTTTTTGCTAGGTAGTTTCAGGAATGGAGCTGCTGGTGGAAGCCGCAGGATAATCAGGTTTTCATCCTGGAGCGCCCACCATGCCGAACTCCCTGCCTCAAGCCGCAGATTACCCGTTTCGAGACCAGCACCAGGCCCGTTGCCTGAGCGCGGATGTCGACGCAGCCCAGCTGCTGACAGCGTTTGCCAGTGCCGCTCCAGGCTGGGCGGCCACGCTGATGGCCTGGCGCAACCGTCTGGCCGCACGCTGCGGCCTCAAGACCGGTCCGATGCAGCAAGCCGGCACGCTGTGCTTGCAGCCCGGCAGCTATATCGGCATGTTTCGCATCCTGCACCTTGGTCCGCAGCTGGCGGTACTGGGTGAGGATGACCGTCATCTGGATTTCCGCATCCTGCTATCGGCCTGTCCCGAGGCTGGTGCAAGCCGGCTGCAGGTTGAAACCTGGGTGCGGCCGCATCACTGGGGTGGCTGGCTGTATCTGGCACTGGTGCTGCCGGTGCACTGGCTGCTCAGCAAGCTGATGTTGCGCAGCATGGCGCAGCGACTGGGCGCGCCGCACTGAGTCTGGCCCCGCTACGCTGCAGCGGCGATAATGGCCGCTTTCTTCTGCCGGAAGTGAGCCGCCATGGCCGCCATCACCCATTTTTCCCAAAGCGTGACGCCGGTTGCCGACCAGCCCCGCCCTGATCGTCTGTTGACGGGTAAGCCGCAACGCCTGACCTGGACCCATTATGAAACGGCCGACGAGGCTCTGAGCTGCGGCATCTGGGCATGTGAGCCAGGGGCGTGGCGCATTCGTTTTGCCGATAACAAGCACGAATTTTTCTGTGTGATCGAAGGTGTGGTGCGCCTGCACGACGAGGCGGGCGTAGTGGTGCAAGTAAGCGCAGGTGAGGCCGCAGTGATACCCGCCGGCTTTGTCGGCGTGTTCGAAGTGGTGCAAGCGGTGCGCAAATACTTTGTGGTGTGCCAGACTCCTGCATAGCTGATGGGCGTGATGCTCGGGGGTGTGGCAATGAGAAAGGGCGACCAGAGTCGCCCTTTTGCTTGGTGGCTGCTTAGTTGCGCAGCGGGTCTTCCGCATCATCCATGGGCTGGACTGGTGGCGGTGTAAAGCCGTTGATGTCGCGGGAGGATTTTTCCAGTACCAGCACGATGGCGGTATTCAGTGCGCCAAAAGCCCAACTGATCAGGAAAAATACCGAATAGGCCGATAACTTGTCGGCAAACAGGGCATTGCCATGCAGCTTGAGTTCGGCAGGGTCGAAAATCGAGAAAAACACGCTGGTGGCCAGTACGGCGATGATAAAGGACGGCCAAAACAGCAAAATACCTTTTTTCATGAGCGCTCTCCGGGATATGCGTTTGTGCTTGAGGTAGGACTGGGCAAGCTGCCACATGGTTCAGCGCTTGGCACGGATGCCTGCCTGCCCTTGCAGAATATGCCAATTGTCCTGCGAGCGAGTAACAGGATGGCAGCATGTTGTTTTGTCGGGTTTGCAGCGCAGCAAGCCGGCAGATGGTGGTAAACTTTGTGCCGGACAAAGATTTTCATCAATCAGCCGCGGCCCGCTGCATGTGCCAGCGCCCCGGTTGCGGCTGTTCTGCAAAGCAAATGGAGCCCCTGCATGACCTCTTCGATCTTCGCCGCGGTAGAACTGGCCCCGCGCGACCCGATTCTTGGCCTGAACGAAGCTTTCAACGCCGATACCCGTCCCTTCAAGGTGAATCTGGGTGTGGGTGTATACAGCGACGATAATGGCAAGATTCCGCTGCTGGCTGCCGTCAAGGCTGCGGAAAAGGCCCGTGTTGATGCCATGCTGCCGCGTGGTTATCAGCCGATCGAAGGCCCGGCCGCTTACGACAGCGCCGTGCAAAACCTGCTGTTCGGTGCGGATAGCGAGCTGATCTCTGCCGGTCGCGTGGTGACTGCTCAGGCGCTGGGTGGTACTGGTGCACTGAAAATCGGTGCCGATTTCCTCAAGCGTCTGAACCCGGAATCCAAGGTTTACATCAGCAATCCGTCGTGGGAAAACCACCGCGCGCTGTTCGAATCCGCCGGTTTCGAAGTGGAAAACTATCCTTACTACGATGCCGCCACCCGTGGTGTCGACTTTGCCGGCATGAAGTCCTTCCTGCAAAGCCTGGCGGCTGGTTCCGTGATTGTGCTGCACGCTTGCTGCCACAACCCGACCGGTGCCGATCTGTCCGATGCGCAGTGGGCTGAAGTCGTGGAAGTCTGCCGCGCCCAGGGCCTGGTTCCCTTCCTGGATATGGCGTATCAGGGCTTTGCCGATGGTATCGATGCCGATGCCGTGGCCGTACGCCTGTTCTCCGCTTCCGGTCTGCAGTTCTTCGTGTCCAGCTCTTTCTCCAAGAGCTTCTCGCTGTACGGCGAGCGTGTTGGCGCGCTGTCCATCGTGACCGCCAGCAAGGAAGAAACCAGCCGCGTGCTGTCGCAACTGAAGCGTGTGATCCGTACCAACTACTCCAACCCGCCGATCCATGGTGCCGCCATGGTGGCTGCCGTACTGTCCAGCCCGGAGCTGCGCCAGCAGTGGGAAGATGAGCTGGCTGGCATGCGTGACCGCATCCGCGCCATGCGCACCGGTCTGGTCGATGCCATCAAGGCGCAGGGCGTGGAGCAGGATTTCTCCTTCGTGGCCCAGCAGCGCGGTATGTTCTCCTACACCGGCCTGACCGCCGCACAGGTTGAAGTCCTGCGCAGCGAATTCGGCATCTATGCTGTTTCCACCGGCCGCATCTGTCTGGCCGCGCTGAACAGCAAGAACCTGCCGTATGTGGCTGAAGCCATCGCCAAGGTCGTTAAGAGCTGATTTTTCAGCCTTGATGCGAAAAACCCCGCTGCGGCGGGGTTTTTTTATTGTGAGATGTGCAGGCCCAGGTGTGTTCAGTCTGCGGGTGGTGGCGTGCGGGTCAGCCGGATGCGTAATTGGCCGGGCAATGTCTCGATGGCCTTGATGGCCAGGTGCTCCCCCAGTGGCTTGCCCAGCAGGGAGTAGTCCAGCCATGGCTGCAGGGCAGGCAGGCGCTGCAGGTCGATGTAGGCGATGTCTTGTTCCAGCGTCAGCCAGTCCAGTGGTTTGGCCAGCTGCTGCAGGGCCTTGTGGCCAAAAGCCCCTTCCAGCACACCAAGCAATAGGCCGCCCAGCAAGCGACGGGTGGCCGAGGGAGAGATGGCTTCGCCCTGAACGTGATAGCGCAAGCGGATCTGCCTGCTGTTCCAGTCTATGGGCAGGAAGTCGAAATGCAGGGTCAGCCGAGCGGCCACAGGCTGATGCGCAGTCAGATGCAGGGTGCTGTCGCGGCTGAGCAGCGACAGGCCATCAATTTGCAGGCTGTCGCCATTCAGGGCTTGCTGCAGCTTGCGCAGCAGCCAGGCCTCCTGCAGGGACACGCCATCCCGGTGCAGGCTGGGGCGGTGCTGCCAGCTGCGTTGCAGTCGACTGGCCCAGGATGTACTCATGCTCAGGCAAACAGCGTGCGTGCGCCTTCAAAGTGGGCCGCGAAGTAGCTGTTGTCCAGCCGGTCGATACGGATGGCGCTATTGGTGCGCGGGGCGTGCACGAACTTGCTGTCCCCAATGTAAATGCCCATGTGCGAGAAGGAGCGGTTCATGGTGTTGAAAAACACCAGGTCGCCCACCTGCATCTGGCTATTGCTGATGGGGCGGGCCAGGCCGGCGATCTGGGCGGCATTGTGCGGCAGGCGGACGCCTACGGCATTCTGGTAGATGTAGCTGACCATGCCGCTGCAATCCAGCCCGGCTTCCGGGTTGGCGCCGCCGAATTTATAGTCCAGATCAAGCAGGCCCAGCGTGTACATGAGAATCTCCCGGCCCGCCCCGTCCGCCTTCAGCGCGGACAGCGTCTTGTCCTGTGAGGGACGAGGGCGCACCTGGCTGGTTTTTCTGGGTGGTGTGCCGCAGGCACTCAGCCACAGTGCCAGTGAACTCAGCATGGCACCGCCGAGAAAACGTCGACGTTCGGGCGAGGGCGGGGTGGGCCGGCTTGTACTCATTTTTGTTTTGCCTCCAGTTCTTCCCAGCGCGCCAGCTTGTCCAGCAGTAGCTCATCAATGGCCTCGATGCGTTGCTGCCAGGCAATGGCGTCCTTGGGGTGGTCGCGATAGCAATTAGGGTCCAGCAATTGCTGGTTCAGGCTAGCCTGCTCGGTTTCCAGTGCGGCGATTTCGTCCGGCAAGGCCGCCAGCTCACGACCTTCATTGTAGGAAAGCTTGCTGCGAGCGGGTTTGGCTTTGTCCTGACGAGCTGGCGCGGCGCTGGCGGCAGCGGCCGGCTTGCTGCTTTCTGCCGGTTTCATCGCAACCATGCGGGCGCGGGTGTCGATCCAGTCCTGATAGCCGCCTGGATATTCTTCCAGCTGGCCTGCGCCTTCAAAGGCAATGACCTGGGTGACGACATTATCGAGGAAGGCGCGGTCGTGGCTGACCAGGAACACGGTGCCGGAGTATTGGGCGATGACATCTTCCAGGAGTTCCAGCGTATCGATATCCAGATCGTTGGTGGGTTCGTCCAGCACCAGTACATTGGCCGGACGGGTAAACAGCCGGGCCAGCAGCAGACGGTTGCGTTCTCCACCCGACAGCGAGCGTACCGGACTGCGTGCGCGTTGCGGCGAGAACAGGAAGTCTTCCAGATAGCTCATCACATGCTTTTTGACGCCGCCGATTTCCACGAAGTCGTTACCCTGGCTGATGATGTCAGCCACGCTGGTGTCTTCGTCCAGCTGCTCGCGGAACTGGTCGAAGTAGGCGATATCCAGCTTGCTACCCTGCTTGATGCTGCCGCTGTCGGCCTCCAGCTGGCCGAGGATCAGCTTGAGCAAGGTGGTCTTGCCGGCACCATTAGGGCCGATCAGGCCGATCTTGTCGCCACGCAAGATGCGGGTGGTGAAATTTTTGATCAGTGTGCGCCCTTCGAAGCCCTTGCTCACACCTTCCAGTTCGGCCACCAGCTTGCCGGAGCGTTCGCCCGGGTCCAGCTGGAAATTGACCTGGCCTACGCGTTCACGCCGGGAGCTGCGCTCACGGCGGATGGCTTCCAGTCGGCGCACCCGGCCTTCATTGCGGGTGCGGCGCGCCTCAATGCCCTTGCGAATCCACACTTCTTCCTGGGCGTGGAATTTGTCGAAGATGCGGTTCTGTTCTTCTTCGATGGCAATCTCTTCGGTCTTGCGCACCTGATAGGCGGAAAAGCTGCCCGGGTAGCTGCGCAGAATGCCGCGGTCCAGCTCGATGATGCGGGTGGCCACATTGTCCAGAAAGCGCCGGTCGTGGGTAATCAGCAATACGCTGCCGGCAAAGTTCTTGATCAGGCCTTCCAGCCATTCGATGGCCGAGACGTCCAGATGGTTGGTCGGCTCGTCCAGCAGCAGCACTTCCGGCTTGGCTGCCAGCGCGCGTGCCAGCGCCACCCGTTTTTTCCAGCCGCCGGACAGCTCGTTGATCAGGGTGTCCGGGTTCAGGTTCAGGTGGGACAGCGTGGTGGCAATCAGGGCGTCGAACTGCCAGCCGTCGCGGGCTTCCAGCTCATGCTGCAGGATTTCCATACGTGCCAGCGCAGTCTCGTGATCGGCATCGGCCAGGGTCAGCTGCTGGGTAATATGATGATATTCGCTCAGTAGTGCCTGCAGATCGCCCAGCCCTTCGGCAACCGCTTCGAACACGGTTTGTTCCGGGTTGAATTCCGGTTCCTGCGCCACATAGGCCACGCGCACGTCGCCCTTGATGTTGATGCGCCCGTCGTCCAGGGTAATGGCACCGGCAATGCCCTTGAGCAGGGACGACTTGCCCGCGCCGTTGCGGCCGATAAGGCCGACCACTTCGCCAGGCTCCAGTGCGAAATCCACATTATCCAGCAGGGCGTGGTGGCCAAAAGCCAGGCAGGCCTTTTCAACAGAAATCAATGACATTGAGGCATCTTGTAATCGGGTGACAATGGCCGCAATTGTAGCATGCGGCGTGCTGGCCCTTGCCGACTTGGGTTACAATGCGCGCCAACTCGGAATTGAAAGGATTGCCATGTATTTTGTTGACCGCTCGGTGGCTGTGATCAAGCCCAAGCAAGCGTTTCTGGACTGGCTCAATGCCGTGCCCGGCAACGATATGGTGGATTTGACCCTGGACAGCCTGCGCAGCGACTGCACGGTGATCCTGTTGCCGGAATTCAACGAGCCGGAAGAGGCGGTTGCCCATATCGACGAGCAGTACGAGCAGCTGTTCAAGGTGGAAGTCGCTTCCTGGTATGACGATGAAGACCTGTGGCCCAAGGACATGTCGCTGAAGGCGTTCTGGGAGTGGTTTGACGTGGAGATCCACTCCACCGTGCTGGATACTGTCGACGCCGACATCAGCAATACGCCGACCAGCGAGCTGTAAGCGCGCCGGCCATGCGCGCGCGCCAGTTGCTGCCACCCTTTGCCCTGAGCCTCCGCCCGTCGCGCTACTGGCTGGGGCTGTTGTCCGGCTTGTGGCTGCTGTCTGCCCTGGCCGTGTTGATCTATGTGGATGACTTGTGGTGGCTGCTGCCCTTGCAGGGTGTGCTTGGCTCGCTGGCCTTGCGCGCCAATGGCTGGTGGCGGCGCAATCCATTGCAAGGTATCGCAGTGGATAGCCTGGGCCGGATGCACTGGCACTATGCCGAGCGCTCGCTTGTGGTATTACCCGGGGACGACTGTTTCATCTCGCCGTTTCTCATTATTGTCAATGTGATGGCCGCAGGCCGTCGTCACAGTTGCCTGTTGTTGCCGGATAGTGCTGAAGCCCAAGCATTGCGGCAGTTTCGGGTTTATCTGCTGTGGTTTCATGCAGGCGTGGAGACTGACCCGTCTGCTGTCGTAGAGCATCCATGACGCAAAAAACAACTCTGAACGAATGGCTGAACTGGCTCGAGGGCCTGCATGCCAGCACTATCGACATGGGGCTGGACCGGGTGCGCCAGGTCTGGGATGCCATGCAGCTCAAGCCGGCCTTTCCGGTCATCATGGTGGCAGGTACCAATGGCAAGGGTTCGGTCTGTGCCATGCTCTCCACCATGTACCAGCGTGCCGGTTTCAAGGTGGGTTGCTACACCTCGCCGCACATCCATCGCTACAACGAGCGCGTGGCCATCGACCTGCAGCCGGTCAGCGATGCGCGCATCATGCAGAGCTTTGCTGCCATCGATGCTGCCCGTGGTGACACCTCGCTGACCTATTTCGAATTCGGCACGCTGGGCGCCATGCACAGCTTTATCGAAGAAAAGGTCGATGTGGCCATCATGGAGGTCGGTCTGGGCGGGCGTCTGGATGCGGTCAATATCTTTGAACCGGATGTGTCGGTGGTGGTCAGTGTGGATATTGATCACGCGGCCATTCTGGGTGACAACCGCGAAGACATCGGCTTCGAAAAAGCGGGTATTTATCGCCCGGGCAAGCCGGCCATCTGTGCCGATCCAACGCCGCCGCAGCGCTTGCTGGCGCATGCCGCCGCCATTGGGGCTGATCTCAAGCTGCTAGGCCGCGATTACAGCTATCACCGCATGGAAAACCAGTGGTCTTTCCAGATGGGTGCGGCGCGGCGACATGCTTTGCCGATGCCTGCCTTGCGTGGTGGCTATCAGTTGGGCAATGCCGCAGCGGCACTGGCGGTGCTGGATTGTCTGCATGAGCGCCTGCCGGTGGGCATCGGCGCGCTGAAGCAGGGTTTGGTCGAGGTGGACTGGCCGGGGCGTTTCCAGGTATTGCCGGGCCGTCCGCTGGTGGTGCTGGATGTGGGCCATAATCCGCATGCGGTCAAGGCCATGGTGGCCAGCTTGCGCCAGTTGCCGTTTGCGGAAAACCGCTATGCGGTGTTTTCCATGCTGGCCGACAAGGATCTGTCTGCTGTGGCAGAACTGGCACGTGGCGAATTCGATGGCTGGTTTGTGGCCGGACTGGATATGCCGCGCGGGCAGAGCGGGGCGGATATTGCCACACGCCTGCAGGCATTGGGTATTGGCAAGGTACAGGCTTTCGTCGATGTGGCCTCTGCCTGGCAAGCTGCCTTATCGGCAGCGGGCGAGAATGATAGAATTACCGTTTTCGGCTCTTTCCACACCGTGGCCGAGGTGATGGAAGCCCGTCAGCAACGAATTTGAGGATTGCATGGCTCTGTCTGCTCACGATGAACTGATTCTGTTGCGCAAGCGCGCCAGGCGTCGCCTGGTGGGGGCGGTTGTGCTGGTCACGGTTTCCACCGGTGTTCTGTGGAATGTCGTTGGCCACCTGCCCGAGCAGCAAATGCGCCCTGAGTCGGTGGAGATCGCCAGCGAGGCCTCCGGCACGCCGGCGGATGCAGCCCTGCCGCCTGCAGAGACGGTAGCGGGTGCCAGCTCCGCTCCGCTTGCCAGCAAGGTGCAAGCCTCGGCCGCGCATCTGGCGGCAGCCTCTGCCCCGGCGGCCAAGCCTGCGGGTACGCAGTTGCCGGCCGACCTGGCTTCGGTGGAGCCGGACCGGCCGGCTGCAACGGCCAGCCATGCCGCACCGGCAGTTGCAGCGGTGGCTGCCGTCGGTGCAGTCGCTGCGGTGCAGGCCAGCAAGCCCAAGCCCGTCGCGGCAGCCAGCCAGCCAGCGGTGCATGAGCCGGTGAAGAAGAAAGCAGCCAGCAAACCGGCGGAAGCCAAGCCGGTGGTGGCGCACACGGAAAGCAAACCGCCCAAGACTGACACTAAACAGGCCAGCAAGCCGGAGCAGCCCAAACACAAGCAGGCTGATCCTGCGGCCATTCTGGCTGGGCATTTCGACGAAGAGCCGGCTGCCAAGGCCAGTCCGCCCAAGAGTAGTCCGACAAAGAAAAGTGAGTCCAAGCCGGAAAAAGTGGATAATGTCGCCAGCGGCAAGTCGAGCATTCAGTTGGCAGCCCTGTCCGACCCGGCCAAGGCCGATGCACTCAAGAGCAAGCTGGCCGGCTTGGGTATAGCAGCCCACTTCAGCAAGGTCGAAACCAGCAAGGGTGAAGTGACCCGGGTGCGAGTGGGGCCGTTTGCCTCGCGTGCCGAGGCCGAAGCGGCCTTGCACAAGCTGTCGCAGGCTGGCGTGTCCGGCATCATTGTCAACAAGTAAGCGCCGATGACAGTCTTCGACTACATTGTGATAGCCATCGTGCTGGGTTCGGTGCTGGTGGCGCTGGTGCGTGGCTTGGTGGCCGAAGTGCTGTCGCTGGGTTCCTGGTTGCTGGCCTTCTGGTGTGCCAAGGAGTTGTCGCCCTTGCTGGCAACCTTCATGCCGAATGAGCTGCCCAGCCAGGGCTTGCGCCTGGTGGCCTCGTTTGTGCTGCTGTTTTTCCTGTCGTGGCTGGCCACGGCTTTATTGCGTATCACCCTGACCAGTTTGCTGGATTCGACCGGGCTGGGTGGTCTGAACCGATTGATGGGTGCGGTGTTCGGTCTGGCTCGCGGGCTGGTGCTGGTCACGGTGCTGGTGCTGGTGGGCGGTCTGAGTGATCTGCCGCGCCAGCCTATGTGGAGGAATGCGGTATTGGCCGCTCCATTTGAATCATTGGCCTTGTCATTAAGGCCCTGGCTGCCGGCGATGCTGGCAGACAACCTGCATTACACGGGATAGTGTGATGAAACAGGCGGAATATCTTGATATCTTCACTTCAAGATTTCCGCCTTTTTCTTTGGCTGTATGTTTTGTTTGAAAATCCAGGTAGTTGGGAAGAGAGAGTAGAGCAATGTGTGGAATCCTAGGCGTGGTAGGGCAGTCTCCCGTCAACCAGTTGTTGTATGACGGACTGCAAGTGCTGCAGCACCGTGGACAGGATGCGGCGGGTATTGTCACTTCCAGTGGCAAGACCTTTCACATGCACAAGGGCAGCGGCATGGTGCGCGATGTGTTCCGCACCCGCAATATGCGTTCGCTGATGGGCAATGCCGGTATCGCCCATGTGCGTTACCCCACGGCAGGTTCTGCTTCCAGTCTGGCGGAAGCCCAGCCTTTCTATGTCAACTCGCCGTTTGGCATCGTGCTGGCGCACAACGGCAATCTGACCAATACCGAAGAGTTGAAGGCGGACATGTTCCGTCACGACCTGCGTCATATCAACACCAACTCCGACTCTGAAGTCCTGCTCAACGTGTTTGCCCATGAATTGGCCGAACGTGTAGTAGGTTTCGAACTGAGCGTGGATGCCATTTTTGGCGCGGTTGAGGCCGTGCATCGCCGTGTGCGTGGTGCCTATGCCGTGGTGGCCCTGATTGCAGGTTACGGCCTGGTGGCCTTCCGTGACCCCAATGGGATCCGCCCGCTGGTGATCGGCAGCACTCATGTGACGGGCAAAGCCGAATACATGTTTGCGTCGGAATCGGTGGCGCTGGATTGCTCCGGTTTCAGCATCTTGCGCGATGTTGAGCCGGGCGAAGGGGTGTTCGTCAGCTTCGATGGTGACTTCCATGCCCGCCCGTGTGCCAAGGAAGTGCGTCATGCACCCTGCTTGTTTGAGTATGTTTACTTTGCCCGGCCGGATTCGGTGATCGACGGTGCCTCGGTTTATCAGGCTCGTATCGTGATGGGTGAAAAGCTGGGTGAGAAAATCCGCCAGGTGCTGCCGCAGCTGGATATCGACGTGGTGATGCCGATTCCGGATACCAGCCGTCCGAGTGCGCTGGCGCTGGCCAATAGCCTGGGTCTGCCGTATCGCGAAGGTTTCATCAAGAACCGCTACATCGGCCGCACCTTCATCATGCCGGGCCAGGCAGTACGCAAAAAATCGGTACGTCAGAAGCTCAATCCGGTGGCTTGCGAATTCAAGGATCGCAATGTGCTGCTGGTGGATGACTCCATCGTGCGCGGCACCACTTCCAAGGAAATCGTACAGATGGCGCGCGATGCGGGTGCCCGCAAGGTGTACTTCGCCTCAGCCGCTCCGGCGGTGCGTTTCCCCAATGTCTATGGTATCGACATGCCGACCCGTGCCGAATTGCTGGCAACCGGGCGTACCGAGCAGGAGATTGCCGAAGAAATCGGTGCCGATGCCGTGATCTATCAGGATCTGGCTGCCCTGCAGGAGGCGGTACACTCGGTCAATCCCAAGCTGCACGAGTTTGAAACTTCCTGCTTCGACGGCCAGTACATTACCGGCGACATTACCGCAGCCTATCTGGATGCGATCGAATGCGCCCGTGGCGATAGCGGCAAGAAAGAGGAAAATCCGGTCAGCACCCAGATGATCGACTTGAACCTGAATGTGGCTGAACAAAACCTGATGTAAGTCAGGGCTTGCAAAAAACCGGCTGCGGCCGGTTTTTTCTTTGTAGCTGCCGCACATAGCGCTGGTAGCTGACATCCATATGCCGCAATTTCATTTAAATAATGCCGGGCGATCAGGCAATATAGGCAGCACAAGGCGGTGGCCGGTCATGGTGACCTGCAGCCGATAACAAGACCCGAGAATCATCATGTCAGTTGAAAATACCCCGGAGCAATACCACGCTGAGACGCTGGCGATCCGTGGTGGTCGTGAAAGCAGCGACTATCGCGAACATAGCCAGGCGCTGCATCTTACTTCCAGCTTTTGCTACGAATCTGCCGAACAGGCTGCTGCCATGTTCATGGGCGAGATCGAAGGCTATACCTATTCCCGCTTCACCAATCCCACGGTGAATGCATTTCAGCAGCGCCTGGCGCTGATGGAAGGTGGCGAGCGCGCCATTGCCACAGCCACCGGCATGGCGGCCATCCAGGCCATCATGATGAGCCTGCTGAAAGCAGGCGATCATATTGTTTCCTCGCAAAGCCTGTTTGGCTCGACCACCAATCTTTTTGCCGGTTTGCTGGCGAAGTTTGGCGTGGAAACCACCTTTGTCGATGCGACTGATTTGTCGGCTTGGGAGGCTGCAGCCAAGCCTAACAGCAAGCTGTTCTTTCTTGAGACACCGTCTAATCCCCTGACCGAGATTGCCGATATCGCTGCGGTGGCGGCCATTGCCCACCGGCATGATGCCTTGCTGGTGGTGGATAACAGTTTCTGTTCGCCGGCGCTGCAGCAGCCGCTCAAATTGGGCGCTGATCTGGTGATGCACTCGGCTACCAAGTATCTGGATGGCCATGGTCGGGTCATGGGTGGTGCCGTGGTGGGCAGCCATGCTCTGGTCGAGCAGGTTTATCTGCATGTGCGTACCGCAGGCCCCACCCTGGCGCCGTTCAATGCCTGGGTGCTGCTATCCGGCCTGGAAACGCTGTCGCTCCGTATGGAAAAGCACAGCGCCAATGCACTGCAACTGGCCCAGTGGCTGGAAGCGCACCCGGCGGTGGAGCGTGTCTACTATCCGGGACTGGCCAGTCATCCCCAGCACGCGCTGGCTGCGCGTCAGCAGCAGGGCGGTGGGGCGGTGGTGTCTTTCGTGGTAAAAGGAGGGCGTGCCGGTGCATGGAAGCTGGTGGACGGTGTGCAGCTGATCTCGCGTACTGCCAACCTGGGCGATGTAAAGAGTACAATTACCCACCCGGCATCGACCACCCATGCGCGCGTCGCCCCGGAAGTCAGGCTGAAGGCTGGCATCGAAGAGGGCTTGATCCGCGTTGCGGTGGGGCTGGAGAACGTTGCCGACCTGCAGGCCGATCTGGCACGTGGGCTTGACTAAACATTAAACCCTGCGTTTCATTCAAACGAACGGCAGTCTAAACTTAGACTGCCGTTTTCGCGATGGTAGCGAGGAAATCCGCAGTAGCAGCGCGGATGATTTTCTTGACACTGATCAAATTAAAACGTAAGTTTGAAACGCTTGTTCGAAAGCTGAGATGGACAAGACCAAATACCCTGCAAGTACAAAAAAGGCACAAGAGAACATGGAAGCCAGCCGCCCGGATACGGCAACGCGAATCCTTGACGTTTCCGAGCGTCTGTTCGTGGAGCACGGTTTCGAGGCTACCTCGCTTCGCATGATTACTCAGCAGGCCGAAGTCAACCTGGCCGCAGTGAATTATCACTTCGGCTCAAAGGATGCGCTGTTCGAATCCGTGTTCATGCGCAGGCTGGCGCCCTTGATAGCGTCCTGCCTGGCGGAGCTGGATGAGCTGGAGACAAGAGAAGAGAAGCTGTCGGTGGAGAGCCTGGTTACGACGTTCATTCGTCCGTGTCTGGCGCTGTCCAAGGACCCTGCGAGGGGCGGGGCCCTGTTTGTCAGACTTCTGTCGCGTACGCTGGTGGAAAACCACCGTCTGCTGCGCGAAACCATCTCCCAGCAATACAGTGTGTTCGTGCAACGCTACTCGCGCGCCTTTCATCATGCGCTGCCCGAGCTTGGTGTTGAGGAGTTGGCCTGGCGGATGCATTTTGCGTTCAGTGTCATGTTCAACGCCTTTGCCGGAAACGATGTGCTGAAGATATTCACGCGCAGCCAGATCGTTTCCGCGAGGGACCCTGACATGATCGTGAAATATCTTGTGCCGTTTGTGGTTGCCGGGTTGGTCTCGCCTGTCGAAGGTTAAGCAGGGTCAACACGAGGGTAAATCACAATGTTTGCTGCTGTTCTTCTCATCGCACTGATTGGTGCCTTGGCGTATTACCGCGCGCCGGTGCTGGCGTGGACTGTCGTGCTGGCGGCCTGGCTCGCTACGCTGCAATTTGCGTTTGGCTGCCCGGTCTCCGTCGCCGTCTGGAGTGTTGCCGCCATCGTGGCGGCTGTATTGAATATCGTCCCTTTGCGCCGTGCCGTGTTCACCGGCCCGGTGTTTGGCATTTTCAAGAAAATCACTCCGGCGATGTCCCAAACCGAGCAAGAGGCGATCAATGCCGGCACGGTGTGGTGGGATCGGGATCTGTTTTCCGGCAAGCCGGATTATCAGCGCCTGCTGTCCTTTCCTGATGCCAAGCTGAATGCAGAAGAGCAGGCCTTTCTGGATGGCCCGACCGAGCAGCTCTGCTCGATGATTGATGACTGGAAAATCACCCATGAGCTGAAGGATCTGCCGCCGGAAGTGTGGCAGTTCATCAAGGACAATGGCTTCCTGGGGATGATCGTCAAAAAGAAATATGGCGGTCTGGAGTTTTCCAACTATGCCCATGCCAAGGTGGTGACCAAGATTGCCACGCGTGGTGGTACGGCAGCGGTATCGGTGATGGTGCCCAATTCGCTCGGACCGGGTGAGCTGCTGCAGCATTACGGCACCGAAGCGCAAAAAGACTACTACCTGCCGCGTCTGGCCAAGGGTGTTGAGGTGCCTTGCTTTGCCCTGACCAGCCCCTACGCGGGTTCCGATGCCGGCAGCATTCCTGACTACGGCATTGTCTGTCGTGGTAGCTATACCGATCCGCGTACCGGTGAGCATCATGAAAATGTGCTGGGCCTGCGTGTCAGCTGGGAGAAGCGCTGGATTACCCTGGCGCCGGTTGCCACCATTCTGGGTCTGGCATTCAAGATGTACGACCCGGATCACTTGCTGGGTGACAAGGAAGAAATCGGCATCACCTGCGCGCTGGTGCCGACCGAACATGAAGGTGTATGCATTGGTCGTCGTCACTTCCCTGGCGGTGCGGCTTTCATGAATGGTCCGACCTGGGGCAAGGATGTGTTCATTCCGCTGGAGTGGATCATCGGTGGTCGCGAGTTTGCCGGCCAGGGCTGGCGCATGCTGGTGGAGTGCTTGTCGGTTGGTCGCTGCATTTCCCTGCCGGCCATGTCGGTGGCTTGCGGTAAGGTCACTACCTTCACGACCGGTGCTTATGCCCGCATCCGCGATCAGTTTGGTCTGCCCATTGGCAAGTTCGAAGGGGTGGATGAAGCCATGGCACGTATTGGTGGCTATACCTACCAGATGGAAGCCTCGCAAGATCTGGCACTGACCGGGCTGGATATGGGTGAAAAACCGTCTGTGCTGTCGGCGGTGCTCAAGTATCACAATACCGAGCGCATGCGCAAAACCATCAATGACGCGATGGACATTCATGGCGGCAAGGCTGTGGTGCTCGGTCCGCGCAATTATCTGGCGCGCGCCTATCAGTCCATCCCCATCGGCATTACGGTGGAAGGCGCCAATATCCTGACTCGTTCCATGATTATTTACGGGCAGGGTGCCATTCGTTGCCATCCTTTTGTGTTGCGCGAGATGAAGGCGGCGATGGCCAATGATGGTGCCGAGTTTGATCGCGCCATTACCGGTCATATCAATTTTGTTATCAGCAATATCTTCCGCTCCTTGTGGCTGGGGCTGACTGGTGCGCGCTTTGCCGGCTCGCCGCGTGCGGGTGAGACTGCGACGTACTATAAGCAGATCACGCGTTTCTCCTGTGCTTTTGCCTTGTTGTCTGACATGGCCATGTTCAGTCTGGGTGGCTCGCTGAAGTTCCGCGAAAAGCTGTCGGCCCGTCTGGGTGATATGTTGTCCAATCTGTATATCGCTACTGCCTGCCTCAAGCGTTTCGAGCGCGAAGGCGCGCAGAAGGAAGATCTGGCCGTGCTGCGCTGGGCGGTTGAGAATGCACTGTTTGATTTGCAGACTGCCATGGATGGCTTCCTTGCCAACTTGCCAAGTCGTGGTCTGGCCGTGGTGTTGCGCAAGATCATCTTCCCGTGGGGGCTGACACTGAAGCCGGCATCCGACCGTATCGGTACCAAGGTGGCGCGCGCCATGATGGAGCTGGGTGGTATGCGTGAGCGACTGACGCGCGGTATGTATGTGCCGCCTTCCGAAGAGGATGCGGTTGGCGTGCTGCAACATGCGCTGACGGCCATTCTGGCCACTGAGCCGGTTGAGCAGAAGCTGCGCAAGCTGGCACGCGATGGCAAGTTCCAGACAATTACCGCCAAGGAAAGACTGGAAGAGGCCTTGCGTGCAGGTCTGGTGACACAAGCCGAATTCGATGCGGTAGCGCGTGCGCGCAAGCTGAAGCGTGATGTCATCATGGTGGATGATTTCGACATGGCGCTTGAGCGTCATGATGAAGCGCTGCTGCAGCGACACATTTTCTGAATCAATTTTCTACACTGAATGAAGTGCCGGATGGAGCCATCCGGCCGTTCAGTCAAGAAGCTGCCTGGCGGCTTCTTTGCTGAGCGATCACCAGGAGCGCCACGATGGATTGCAATGCACAGCGTTTTCCCACTTTACGGGTACGTGCTCTACCGACCGCCACCAATGCTTATGGCAAGGTGCAGGCCGGTTGGTTGATGGGGCAGATCGATATGGCCGGCAGTCTGGATGCTGAGCGTCTGGCGCGTGGTCCGGTGGCGACGGTGGCAGTGAATGCTTTCCAGTTTACCCACCCCATTTTATTGGGAGACGTGGTCAATCTATACGTGGAAAGGCTGCGCGTGGGGCAGAAGTCCGTCACGCTGAAGATAGCAGTGGAGGCAGAAAGGCTGGATGGTGAGCTGGTGTTTGTGACTGAGGTCATTGCAACATTTGTGGCCGTGGATATGGATGGTAGATCGCGTAATTTGGCTGAAGTTTGCTGATTTTGTGCGCTGTTGTTGTCTTGATGCGAATTGAAACGGACGTTTGGAACAAACGCTCTTATTTTAGTGGACATGCTCTAATTCTCTGGTAGTATCCAAAATGATCCGTAGCAATACGGACATAAAAAGCGACTAGGACTACATACAGATATATTCGCAGAGAGGGATAACATGAAACTCAAGCACCTCAGCCAATCCGTGATGCTCATGGGAGTTGCCGTCGGGGCGTTCTCTTCCACAGCACTGGCTTCCGGTTACCACTTCGGCTCACAAAGCGTTTCCGCGCAAGGGACGGCATTTGCCAACGGCGCAGAAGCTGCCGATGCATCGACCATCTTCTACAACCCAGCTGGCATGTCGCGTCTGACTGGCACCAATTTCTCCGGTGGTCTGACGCTGGTAGTGCCGGATTCGGAATACACCGACAAGGGCTCCAAGAATGTAAATGGCACTGCTATCAGCGGTGGGAATGGTGGTAATTTCGCTCCTGATTATGTTGTCGCACCATCGTTCTACGCCACGCATCAGCTGAATGATAAGTGGACGGTTGGCTTGGGTATTTTCGTGCCGTTCGGTGCGCAGCTGGATTATGGCAATACCTGGGCAGGTCGTTATGCGCTGGAAAGCATCAAGCTGGAAACGCTGAACTTTAATCCTTCCGTTTCTTTCAAGCTTGATGAGCATCATTCCTTTGGTGCCGGCATTTCTGCTCAGTACATGAAAGCTACCTTGAGCAAGGCTGTGGATGTTGCTGGTGGTTTTAGTTCGCTACCGGCTGCACAGCAGTCGGCGATTATCAGCCAGATTATTACAGCTGGGGGCAACCCGGCTAAGCTCGGCAGCGTACAGCCAGGTCAAGCGTCTTTGGATGCGGATGGCTGGGGTTACGGTATGAACTTGGGCTACATGTTCCAGTTGAACGAAAACACTCGATTTGGCCTTGCATATCGTTCAAATATTCATCACAAACTTGATGGAAATGCGAACTGGAATTTCAATAATGTAAGTACCGATCCGGTAATTAATGCCACCATTCAGGGTTTGGCCAAAAAGCTTGGTCATGTTTCTTCTGGTGGTTCAGTTACTGTGGATACCCCGGAATCGATTTCAGCCAACGCTTTCCACAAACTGAATGACAAAGTTGATTTGATGGCCGACCTGACCTGGACGCGTCATTCGCGCATGGACAGCATCGATATCAAGTTCAGCCAACCGGGTGAGGGCGATCTGGTCATCAAACAGGGATGGCGCGATACCTATAAATTGTCCTTGGGTGGAAATTATCACTACAGTGATGCGCTGACCTTGCGTACGGGTGTCGCATATGATCAATCGCCAGTTAAAAATGACGATTTGCGCCACCCGGCACTGCCGGATAGTGACCGCTACTGGTTGTCTTTCGGTGCCAATTACAAGCTGAGCAAGCAGTCATCGGTTGACTTTGCATACTCCTACGTATTCTTCAAGAATGCCAATATCAACTACAAAGATGGTTGCAACCCGAATAGCACCACCTGCACGGGTAATGGTGAAAGCACGGTCGGTAGCTACAAGACCAATCTGCAATTCCTTGGTCTGCAGTACAACTACAGCTTCTAAACAGACAGTAATGGTTTAGGGGCGTGGCAGGTTCATGGCGGTGCAAGCCGCCATGAACCGAAAGCAAGGCAGGCATGAGGGGCCTGCCCCATGATTGATGAGTTTCAACATAACGAGGAAACCATGTCTCAAACCAAGTTCAACGTACGCAAAGTGGCGGTGCTGGGTGCTGGCGTGATGGGCGCGCAGATTGCCGCTCATCTGGTCAATGCCAAGGTGCCGACCATTCTGTTCGACCTGCCGGCCAAAGAAGGTAATAAAAACGGCATCGTGCTCAAGGCACTGGAAGGCCTGAAAAAGCTCAAGCCGTCACCGCTATCCAATAAGGATGCTGTTGGCTATATCGAGCCGGCCAATTACGAAGATCATCTGCATCTGCTGAAAGATTGCGATATCGTCATCGAAGCCATTGCCGAGCGCATGGACTGGAAGGCGGATCTGTATCACAAAGTGGCGCCTCATCTGGGCGAACACACCATCTTCGCTACCAACACCTCCGGCCTGTCGATCAACAAGCTGGCCGAGAGCTGCCCTGATGCGGTGCGCCCGCGTTTTTGCGGCGTGCACTTCTTCAACCCGCCGCGTTACATGCATCTGGTCGAGATCATCCCGTGCGTAACGTCGGATGCGGGCATTCTGGATAATCTGGAGCGTTTCCTGGTCACCACCCTGGGTAAGGGCGTGGTCCGTGCCAAGGATACCCCGAACTTTGTGGCAAACCGCATTGGTGTGTTCTCCATGCTGGCGACCATTGCCAATGCCGAAAAATTTGGCATCCGCTTTGATATTGTCGACGATCTGACCGGCCCGCGCCTCGGTCGTCCCAAGTCAGCCACCTTCCGTACGGCTGACGTAGTCGGCCTGGATACCTTCTCGCATGTGGTGAAAACCATGGATGACACCCTGCCGGGTGATCCGTGGCATGGCCTGTTCAAATCGCCGGAATGGCTGCAGAAGCTGATTGCCGCCGGTGCGCTGGGTGCCAAGACCAAGGTTGGTATCTACAAGAAAGACGGCAAAAAGATGTTCGTCTTCGATGCTGCCAGTGGTGACTATGTTGCTGGCGGTCAGAAGGGTGACGACGCAGTCAAAGACATCCTGAAGATTGCCGACCCGGCGGAAAAATTCAAGCAGCTGCGCGCCAGCACGCACCCGCAGGCACAGTTCCTGTGGGCCTGCTTCCGCGATGTATTCCATTATATTTCCTACCATCTGGCCGATATCGCCAACTGTGCCCGTGATGTGGATTTTGCCATTCGCTGGGGTTTCGGCTGGTCGGCTGGTCCCTTCGAAACCTGGCAATCTGCCGGCTGGCAGCAGGTAGCGCAGTGGATCGACGAGGACGTCAAGGCGGGTAAGGCGCTGAGCACGGCCGAGCTGCCGGGCTGGGCACTGCAGGCTGATCGGGCTGGCGTGCACTTTGCCGCTGGTTCTTACAATGCGGCTGAGCAAAATCTGGTAGGCCGCTCGACACTGGATGTGTATCAGCGCCAGCTGGCGCCGGCCCGTGTACTGGGTGAAGCTGCTGCCCCGCTGGGTGAAACCGTATTTGAAAATGATGGCGTTCGCGCCTTTACCACGGGTGACGATATCCTGGTGGTGTCGTTCAAGTCCAAGGCGCACGCTATCGGTCCGGATGTGATTGATGGGCTGAACAAGTCGCTGGATATTGCCGAAGACCGTTTCAAGGGCCTGGTGATTTGGCAGACCGAAGAGCCGTTCTCGGTTGGTGCCGACCTGCAATCTATGCTGCCGGCCTTCATGACGGGAGACTGGGCAGCCATCGACACCACGGTGCGTCGTTTCCAGGATACCTCGATGCGCCTGCGCTATAGCCAGGTGCCGACTGTAGCCGCAACGCAAGGTTATGTATTCGGTGGTGGCTGCGAGTTTGCCATGCACTGCGACAAGACCGTGGCAGCGCTTGAGTCTTATGTTGGTCTGGTAGAAGTGGGTGTTGGCCTGCTGCCAGGTGGTGGTGGTTGCAAGGAGTTCGCTCTGCGCGCGGCGCAGGAAGCCAAGGGTGACGTGCTGGCTGCCCTGAAGGATTACTTCATGGCGATTGCCACGGCCAAAGTGGCGACCAGTGGTCAGGAAGCCCAGGAAATCGGCTTCTTCCGCAAGGGTGATCCGGTGGTATTCAATGCCTACGAGCTGCTGTATGTCGCCAAACAGCAAGCGCTGGCCATGGCCGAGTCTGGCTATCGTCCGCCGCTGAAGGTGAAGGGATTCCCGGTAGCGGGTCGTTCCGGCGCGGCTTCGATCAAGGGTTCTCTGGTGAATATGCTGGAAGGCCATTTTATCTCCCAGCATGATTTCTTCATTGCTTCGCAAATCGCCGATGTCATGACCGGCGGTGATGTTGAGGCCGGTACGCTGGTCAACGAGCAGTGGATTCTGGATCTGGAACGCAAGGCCTTCATGACCTTGCTGCAAAACGCCAAGACCCAGGATCGCATTGCCAATATGCTGACCACCGGCAAACCGCTGCGCAACTAAACGAAACAATGCATCAGTCCGACGGCCGCGAGGGGCGGAGCCGTCGGCTGCAAGGAGATTGAAAAAATGGTTAAGCAAGTACAGGAAGCCTATATCGTCGCTGCCACCCGTACTCCGGTGGGCAAAGCACCGCGTGGCATGATGCGCCATGTGCGCCCGGATGACATGCTGGCGCATGTGATTACCGGAGCACTGGCACAGGTGCCGACACTGGACCCGAAGCTGATTTCCGACTGCGTGGTGGGTTGCGCCTTCCCGGAAGCGGAGCAGGGCCTGAACATGGCGCGTATCGGTGTATTGTTGGCTGGCCTGCCCAATACCGTGGGCGGCATCACCATCAACCGTTACTGCTCGTCCGGCATCAACGCGGTGCAGATGGCTGCCGACCGCATCCGTCTGGGTGAGGCCGATGTAGTGATTGCCGCCGGTGCTGAATCGATGTCGCTGGTACCGATGATGGGCAACAAAGTGTCGCTGAATCCGGAAATCTTTGCCAAGGATGAAAACTATGCCATCGCTTATGGTATGGGTCTGACGGCTGAGAAAGTGGCGCAGCAGTGGGGTGTGTCGCGTGAAGACCAGGATGCCTTTGCGGTGGAGTCGCACCGTCGTGCACTGGCCGCCATTGATTCCGGTGCCTTCAAGAGCGAAATCACCCCTTTGGAAGTGACCTATCGCACACCGAATCTGGAAACCGGCGAAGTGATCAGCAAGACCCGCGTGCTGGATACCGATGAAGGTCCGCGTCGCGAAACCACGCTGGAAGGCCTGGCCAAGCTGAAGACCGTATTCGATGCCAAGGGCTCGGTGACTGCCGGTAACTCTTCGCAAATGTCCGATGGTGCCGGCGCAGTGATTCTGGTATCCGAGCGTGTGCTCAAGGAGTTCAACCTGGTGCCGCTGGCACGCTACGTGACCTTTGCGGTCAAGGGTGTACCGCCGGAAATCATGGGTATCGGTCCCAAAGAAGCCATCCCGGCAGCCTGCCAGCAAGCGGGCATCACCCAGGATGAGCTGAAGTGGATCGAGCTGAATGAAGCCTTTGCTGCACAGGCGCTGGCCGTGACCCGTGATCTGGAGCTGGATGCCAGCAAGATCAACCCGCATGGCGGGGCGATTGCGCTGGGCCATCCGCTGGGTGCTACCGGTGCCATCCGTACCGCCACGCTGGTACATGGCATGCGCAATGCCGGCCAGCAAGGCTATGGCATGGTGACCATGTGTATCGGTACTGGTATGGGTGCAGCCGGCATTATCGAAGTGCTGTAAGGCTGCGTAGCCTGCTCGCCAAAACGCCCGCAATCGCGGGCGTTTTTGTTTGCTTTACCTTGTTTCTCTTCAGTGACCGTGGAGTGCTGACTGGATAGCTCGGCGGTCAGTCTACCTTGGATAAGGTGTCGAAATCGCTATTGCTGCAATCCTCAAACTCTTGTTGCGGGCTTTTCAGGCGAATCAGATAGGACTTGCCCTGTGCGGTGAGAATCTGCTCGCGACCCGGCTCTGCCAGTTGCTTGGGCATCAGGAACCAGCGCTGGCTCTTGCGTGAATTGGGTTGGGTAATGTAAATCGCAGTGACCGGCTGGTCGCGATTGCCTGCCGGGTCGCTCAGCGATACCCCGACTGGACTCTGTCCCAGTATTTCTATACCGACCTTGGTACCATTCTGCTGGCGCAGGATGCGGCGGATGGCACCCAGCAGCAAAGGATGGCTTTCGGTCTTGACCAGCACCAGGCGGCCGATGGCCAGTTGTTCTACACTCTTGCCGATGAAGGTCAAGCCCATGCCGCTGCTGCTGATGTCGTTGACTTTCCAGTCCTGAGACGGCGTATTCTGGCTGTTTTCGATGTCCTGAATCTTGATGGTAAATGCAGCCCGCTCGAAGCCGATGGTGACTTGGGCGTTGGAGCTGTGCAGCGAGCGCTCGGATTTGCGTAGCGACTTGCCACCATCATCAGACCAGCGAATGGCCAGTTTTTCGCATAGCGCCAGCCATTCATCCCGTTCCAGCTTGGCATCCAGGGCCCTAAGCGAGGCCGGGATGGTACGGTCGAGATCGAACATCAGGTCGGCCAGGCGGCTGGTCAAGTCGCTGGTGGACCAGTAACGCAGCCATTTGCCGGCCATGCCACGCAGCAGAGGTTGCGGGTGTTCCGGCATGCTCAGGTTGATGACGAATACCGGTTCTTGAGCGGGAGCCTGTTTTTCCAGGCGTATGCCCTGGCTTAGCGGCATCATCATCTGGTCGACGGCAATGATCTCGCGGTGCAGCATATTGTCAGTCTGTGCCAGATAGAGCATGCAGCCCTGCAATAGCAGCTGTTCACAGCTGACTTCAACGGAGGAGTCGGGGTACAGCATCAGAGGCGTGCGGGCAACGCCAGCATCTTCCGCCTGCATGTAGAAGCGGAAGCCTTGTTGCCAGACTGAGCCTTCCGGCTTCAGATAACGCAGCGAATTCCAGGCAATCAGTCGCATCTGGTGATGCAGGCCACGCGCCGTGATCAGCCGGATGTCGGCTTCCATGGCATTGTTGGGAGAGGCCTGATACAGGCGCAGGCAAATCTGGTAGGCGTTGGCCAGTTCGTGCCAGAAGGCCAGAATGGTGGGCAGATAGTTTTTGCTGCCGGGGGCTGCGGCCAGAAAATCCTGACACAGCTGGTGATGAATGTTGTGGGCCTTGTCATCGACGTAGACCAGGGTCTTGATGCGCTCCTTCAACGGAATATCGGTATCCGCGTTGATCTTGGAGACGGCCTTGATGATTTCAACCAGGGCAGTAAAGTATTCCGCCTGCGGCAAATCCCTCACCAGCATGGTCGCTGATTGAGCGATACCGGTTGCCAGGGAGTTTTTAGTGAGCAGGGAACTGACCAGAGATTTAAAATCGAACATTGTGCCTTAAGCTTTATTGGGCTCTATGTTTTGTCGAATGTATGTCACTATATCTTACGTCACCGTGCAGCTTAGGTGAAATAGTAAATTTCCGTTTTTTACTGAATATGCATCCTGCTACAAAAAGAATTTTGAAATTTTCGCTGAAACTGCTGATTCTGGCGCTGCCGCTGTTGGTCGCTGTGCCGCAGGCCCGCGCTTTCGAACTGCCCGCAGATGAAGGGGTGGGTGTAGTGCTGGGTGGCGGCGGTGCGCGCGGTTTTGCGCACCTGGGGGTGCTGCGTGAGTTGCAGCGTCTGCATATTCCCATTCGCTGCATTGCTGGTACTAGTGCGGGCGCGCTGGTTGGTGGCATGTATGCCAATGGCTTGGATCTGGATCAGATGGCTGCGGATTTTCGCGATGCCAACTGGGATCAGATGCTGTCCGGACGCCTGCCGCGCACGGATATTCCCTACGACAAGAAGCGTGATGATTACAAAAACTATCTTGATGTGACCTTTGGCCTGCAGGATGGGCAGCTGCGCGTGCCGCGTAGTGCCATCAATTCGCAGGAAATCGAGATGTTCATCCGCAAGCTCACCCGCGACCGTCAGCTTGATACCTTCGAAAAACTACCCATTCCTTTCCGGGCGGTGGCGACCGACCTGGCCAATGGCGAGGCGGTGGTGTTTGACAAGGGGCCGCTGGCCGAGGCTTTGCGGGCCAGTATGGCGGTGCCGGGGGTGTTTGATCTGGTGGAGACGGATGGTCGGCTGTTGGTGGATGGCGGTCTGGCGCGCAACCTGCCGATTCAGGATGCGCGGCAATGTGCGCGGCATCTGATCGTAGTGGATGTTGGTACGCCACCATTGAAGAAAGACCAGATCAACAGCTTGTTTGATGTGGTGGCGCAAACCTCCAACCTGATGGTCAGCCGCAACGTCAAAGAGCAGATGGCACTGCTGCAGGCCGGTGATGTGTTGATCCGTCCGGATCTCAATGGCTATAGTGCCGCAGCCTTTGTGGATAATCAGGCCATTATCCAGCGCGGCAAAGCGGCGGCGCTGGAGCAGGAGCAGGCCTTGCGCCGCTTTTCTGTCAGCGCCCAGCATTATGCCGCCTGGCGTGAGCGCTTGCAGTTGCCGGCCTATCCCGTGGTGGATGATGTCCAGGTCAAATCAGACAGTCGCTTTGTCAATGTAGATGGGCTGGCGAGTAGTGTGGCCGGAATGAAGGAGGGGCAGACGGTTAACGATGTGCGCGAAAAGCTGCGCGAGCTGTTTGCTGCCGGCGATTATGATCAGCTCAGCTACGCCATTGACTCCAGCAACGGGCGCAACATCATGACCGTGATGCCGCTGGAAAAGAATATTGGTCCGAATACGGTACATTTTGGCTTGAGCCTCAATAGTTCTACGCCAGGGGATTCCAATTTCAGCTTTCTGGCGGCGCACCAGCGTAACTGGCTGAACCCGGCTGGTGGCTCTTGGCGTAACGAGATGGTCATCGGCAAGGACAAGCTGTTCAAGACCGAGTTGTATCAGCCATGGTCGTATGACAGCCCCCTGTTTGCGGCCGTATCGCTCAGTTATCACCAGCAGCCTTTGTCATTCTATGATGACAATCACATAAAATATGCCGAAGTGAGCAACGATATCACCATGGTCAATGCAGATATCGGTACCGTGCTGGGCCGTTACGGTGAGTTGCGACTTGGCTTGTTTGATTCGCGGGTGGGGAGCTATCTGTCGCTAGGTGATTCCGCACTGTTGAGCGGCACAGTCAATCACAGCTACGCAGGGGTGCGTGGCAAGCTGGTATTCGACCAGTTTGATAATCCGCGCTGGCCGCGATCCGGGTATTTCCTGAATGCGGTGCTGACCTCGTCCTTGCCGGCCATGGGCAGCTATACCGCCAGCCGTGACTATGATGCGGTAGTGGAAGGGGTGAAAACCTTTGGCGACCTGACATTCCGGCTCACTGGCAAGGCCCGGGGCATTGTCAATCGCAAGCCGGATGACTACCGGCTGGAGTCGCTGGGTGGCTTTTTGAACCTGACCGGTTATCAGGCGGGGGAGTTGCTGGGCGAGAAGGTGGCCTTGTCGCGGCTGATGGTGTACTGGCGCGCATCGTCGCTGCCATCGGCCTTGGGCAGCGGTTTGTATGCCGGGGTGTCGGGCGAGGTGGGGCGCGTGTGGGGTAATCCCTTCGATGGCCATACCACCCAATGGATCCCTGCCGGCTCGGTGTTTCTTGCGGCAGATACTATTTTTGGCCCTTTCTTCCTGGGCGTGGGCAATGCCAAGAATGGCAAACTCAGCGCTTATGTCTACCTGGGTGCGGATTATTGAAACTGGGCACTCGCATAGAAAGCGGCCACCAATTAGGTGGCCGTTTTGCTATTGCCATCTGCGCGGAGGGCGCGCTTCAGTCTTGCGGAAAGAACAGCCCGGCAAGGGCTGTGCCAGGGTCGTCCTGACGCATGAAGGCTTCGCCTACCAGGAAACTGTGAACCTGATGGCTGCGCATCAGGCGTACGTCATCGGCGCTGAGGATGCCACTTTCGGTTACTGCAATGCGGCCATTGCTGATGCCAGGCAGTAGCTTGAGCGTAGTGGTCAGGCTGACTTCGAAGGTGCGCAGATTGCGGTTGTTGACGCCGATCAGTTCGGTATCCAGCTGCAGGGCTTGTTCCAGTTCTTCCTCATTGTGAACCTCGACCAGTACCGTCATGCCCAGCTCGCGTGACAGGGCTTCGAAATCGCGCATCTGGGCCAGCGGCAGGGCGGCGGCAATCAGCAGGATACAGTCGGCACCCATGGCGCGGGCCTCATACAGCTGATATTCATCGACCATGAAGTCCTTGCGCAGCACCGGCAAGTGGCAGGCGGCACGGGCAGCTTCCAGATAGGCGGCATCGCCCTGGAAATACTGCTTGTCGGTCAGTACCGATAGGCAGGCTGCACCGGCTGCGGCATAGCTGGCGGCTATGGAGGCCGGGTCGAAGTCGGCACGAATCACGCCCTTGCTCGGGCTGGCTTTCTTGATTTCGGCAATCACCGCCGGCTGACCCAATACATGCTTGGCGCGGATGGAGGCGACAAAGTCGCGTTTGTCGGTGGCACGCAATTCGGCCGCGCGGCGTACTTCGGCCAGCGGGCGGGTTTGCAGGGCAGCGGACACTTCCTGATGCTTGGTTGCAACGATGGTATTGAGGATGTCGGACATTCTGTAAGCCTGTGGTAATGCGTTCAGCCAAAACGGACATCATGCAGAACTGTGCCGGCTTTGGCAATCTTGCCGCAGTGGCCCTGTCTGGCGGAGCCGCTTCGATGGGGCGGCTGACGCTAAGGTTTGGCTGGCGGGTTTGCCTGGCTGCTGCTGTTTTGCAGATGGGGCAGGAAGAAGTCGAGCAGGCGCTGTGGCAGCCAGTGGATATGGCCGGGAAAGCGGCCACTGACAAAGCCGACATGGCCACCGTGCAGCGGGAAGTCTAGCACCACGGTGGGGCTGACCTCGGTCGCGGCAGGCAGGGCCGAGGCAGGCAGAAAGGGGTCATTGCGGGCATTCAGTATCAGTGTGGGGCAGCTGATCTGCCGCAGACGTGGCTTGCTGCTGGCGCGTTGCCAGTAATTGAGTGCCGTGCCATAGCCGTGCAGGGGGGCGGTGACTGCGTCATCAAATTCGACAAAGGTGCGGGCGCGGCGTACCCGCCCCGCGTCGAACAGGCCGGGATGCTGGCGCAGCGTGGCCAGCGCCTTGGGTTTGAGCGTGTTCATGAACATGCGGGTATACAGCAGCCTGCCCAGTCCCCGGTCCAGCCGGGTGCTGGCGGCGACCAGATCCAGCGGGGCCGAGATGGCTGCCGCCGCGAGGGGGAGGGCTGATGGGCCTTCTTCGGCCAGATAGTTCAGCAGCATGCTGCCCCCCAGCGATACTGCAGCCACCGCCATCAGCGGATAGCGTAGTGCCAGGCGCTGCAGTATCCAGCGGATTTCTGCCGCATCACCCGCGTGATAGGCGCGTGGCAAGGGGTTGTCCATGCCGCCGCAGCCGCGAAAGTGCGGTACGACGCCATGCCAGCCACGTGCGGCTACCGCCTGCATCAAGGCGCGGGCGTAGTGACTGTCGCTGCTGCCCTCCAGGCCATGAAACAGCACGACCAGCGGGCTGCCGCGCCGGCCATCGACAAAATCCAGTGCAATGTTTGCCCCGTCCGGGGTTGGCCACTGTTCGCGCCGATAGGGCGGCCGTGGCGTGCGCAGCATCAGTGCTGGCCAGATGGTTTGGCTATGGCCGTCTGGCAGCCATGCCGGGGCACGGTAGGACATCAGGCCGAAGCGGGTTTCTGTGCCGACTTGGGGCGGAAAGCCTTGACTACCTGTGGCACGGTTTCGACATAAGGGCCGCCGATCAGGTCGAGGCAGTAGGGGACGGCAGCAAAGATGCCGGACACCAGTGTTTCGCCCTGTTCACTCTTCAGCCCTTCCAGTGTTTCCTTGATCGCCTTGGGCTGGCCGGGCAGATTGAGGATCAGCGTGCTTTTGCGAATGACGCCGACCTGGCGCGACAGGATGGCCGTCGGCACAAAGCGCAGGCTGATCTGGCGCATTTGCTCGCCAAAGCCGGGCATTTCGCGGTCGGCCACTGCCAGCGTGGCGTCGGGGGTAACATCGCGCGGAGCCGGGCCAGTGCCGCCCGTGGTCAGCACCAGATGACAGCCTTCCTCATCCACCAGTTGGCGCAGCGTGGATTCGATCTCGGCCTGCTCGTCCGGAATCAGCCGGGTGACGGTGGCAAACTGGCTGGCCAGCGCCTGGCTCAGCCAGTCTTGCAGGGCCGGAATGCCCTGATCCTGATATACGCCGCTACTGGCGCGATCCGAAACCGAAACCAGGCCTATCTTCAGCATTACTCATCTTCTCCGTATTCGTTTGCTTGCTCATCCTGCTGCGCTCGCGGCTTGCCCGGCTCCGGGATGGCCTGCTTGATCAGCTGGAACAGCAGACGGAAGGATTTGGGCGGTTTGTTCTCGGCCTGTTCCTTGCGGGCATTGCGAATCAGCGTACGCAGCTGCTGCGGGTCGGTGCCGGGGAAGTCGTTGATGAAGGCGGCCGACATCTTGTCATCGCTCATCAGGCGTTCGCGCCAGCGTTCCAGTAAATGTTGCCAGGCAATGTGCTCGGACGATTCGCCCTTGATCACCAGCAGATACTGGCGGATCGGTTCTGCGTCGATGTCGCGCATCAGCTTGCCGATGTATTGCAACTGGCGGCGCAGTGCGCCATGGGCGGTAAAGCGTTTGTAGTCCAGAATGGCAGTCAGCAAATCCTCCGGCAGCTGCATTTTCTTCAGCGTATCCTTGGAGAGTTCGACCAGCTCCTTGCCCAGATCCTGCAGCGCGTCCATGTCGCGTTTGCGCTGGGACTTGCTGATCATGCCGTCAGGCAGGCTGTCGTCCTGGTAATCAGTCATCGTTCAAAAGTCTCTACGGTTTTCAAGGCTGGTATGATACCGGAAAAGACGTGTCGCTTCCCGTGCAAACACGTCGGAGGCGGTGGTGGCTGGCTGCACCACCGCATCGGCAAGGCAAAATACATCATGGTAGATAAGACATTGGCAGACAACACATTCAGTTTCAGCAAAGACGTATTAGCAGGCATCGCCAGTCGTGTACTGGAACTGGCGCAACAGCATGGGGCTTCTGCCGCCGAAACCGATGTTTCCGAAGGGCTGGGCCAGACGGTCAGCGTGCGCCTGGGTGAGGTGGAAACCATCGAGTACAACCAGGACAAGGGTGTATCGGTCACCGTGTATCTGGGGCAGAAAAAAGGCCATGCCAGTACCTCTGATTTTTCCGAAGTAGCCCTGCAGGATACGGTGAAGGCTGCGCTGGATATCGCGCGCTTTACTGCCGAGGACGAGTGTTCCGGGCTGGCTGACCCGCAGTTGCTGGCCACCGATTTTCCCGATCTGGACCTGTTCCACCCCTGGAATCTGCCGGTAGAGCAGGCCATTGAACTGGCGCGTCAGTGTGAAGACGCGGCCAGGGCGGTGGATGTGCGCATTCGCAATTCGGAAGGGGCTTCGGTATCGGCACAAGCCAGCCATTTCATCTATGCCAACAGTCATGGTTTCCTGGCCGGCTATCCCGGCAGCCGCCACAGTATTTCTGCTGCGGTAGTGGCGGAAGAGGCTGGCGCGATGCAGCGCGATTACTGGTACTCGGCTGCGCGTCATCCGGCTGATCTGGACGATCCGCTCAAGATCGGCCGTATCGCCGGCGAACGGGCAGTGCGTCGCCTGTCGGCCCGCCGGGTGAAGACCGGCCAGTACCCGGTGCTGTTCGAGGCACCGGTGGCGGCATCCTTGCTGGGTCACCTGGTATCGGCGATCAGCGGCGGTAATTTGTACCGCAAATCTTCTTTCTTGCTGGATTGCCAGGGACAGCAGATTTTCCATCCCCATATAACGGTCGATGAGGATCCGTTTGTGCTGCGTGGCATGTCGAGCGGGGCTTTTGATAGTGAAGGGGTGGAAACCTCCTCGCGTCGGCTGGTTGATCAGGGGGTGTTGCAGGGTTATATGCTGGCCAGTTACTCAGCCCGCAAGCTGGGTTTGCAGACTACCGGCAATGCTGGCGGCCCGCATAATCTGCTGGTGCACAGCACGGGCGAGAGTTTTGACGAGCTGCTGCAGCAGGTTGGAACCGGTTTGCTGGTCACCGAGCTGCTGGGGCATGGCATCAATACCGTTACGGGTGATTATTCGCGTGGGGCTGCTGGTTTCTGGGTGGAAAATGGTGTGATCGCCTACCCGGTGGAAGAAATCACCATCGCCGGCAATCTGCGCGAGATGTTCCAGCGCATGGTGGCGGTGGGGACGGATACGCTGGCCCGTGGTGGTAGGGTTATGGGTTCGGTGTTGATCGAATCGATGACTGTGGCGGGCGAGGGCTGAGGCCAGTGTGCTGCGGCTGCTTGTCAGAGCAGCCGTTTTCCGGCTATGCCTATAACAACAGATAATGCATCCACAGCGAGGTGCAAGATGGCGGGGAAGAGCAAGATCGGTCTGGTACTGTCGGGAGGCGGTGCCCGCGCCGCCTATCAGGCGGGCGTATTGCTGGCCATTTCGCGCCTGTTGCCGGAGCCGGAGCGCAATCCCTTCCCCATTATCTGCGGTACTTCGGCCGGAGCCATCAATGCCGTGGCCGTGGCTGCCGGGGCGGGGAATTATCGCCAGGCAGTACGATATCTGGCCCAGATGTGGAAGCAGTTGCACATCAATAACGTCTACGATGCCAGCCTGGCGTATTTTCTCAAGACCTTTTTCCATTTTGGCATTTCCATCGCCACGGGTGGCCGGGGGTGGCGTAACCCGCGCAGCTTTCTGGACAATGCGCCATTGCGCGATTTTCTGGCCCGCACCATGCCGCTGGACGGTATTCAGGATTCGCTGGAGCAGAATGCCCTGCAGGCACTGGCGCTGACCGCATCCTGTTTCAGCACCGGCATGTCGGTGACTTTTTTTGAGGGGCAGTCCAGCATCAATGAGTGGTCGCGTCATCAGCGCATGGGCGTACGCGAGAAAATTTCACTGGATCATCTGATGGCCACCTCGGCCATTCCGCTGATCTTTCCCTCGACCCAGATTGGCAAGCTGCATTATTGCGATGGTGCTATTCGGCAGATGACCCCCTTGTCGCCGGCCTTGCATCTGGGGGCGGAAAAGCTGTTTATCGTGGGCTTGAGCAGCCAGCGGCCGACAGGGGTCGAGCGCCGTACCACCGGCCTGGCGCCAAGCCCCGCGCAAATATTCGGCCACCTGCTCAACAGTGTTTTCATCGACAGCATGTCGATGGATATGGAGCGCTTGTTACGGGTGAATCACACGGTGTCTTTGCTGGAGGGTCATCAGGAATTGTGTACGCAAACCAGCCTCAAGCAAGTGGACATTTTCATGTTGAATCCCAGCAAATCACTGGAAAGCATTGCCTACCAGTATGCGCACGAGTTTCCGCCGGTATTGCGCTTTCTGATGAAGGGGGCGGGCGGCACGCGTCAGCGCGGGATGACGCTGGCGACATATTTGCTGTTTGAACCCGGTTATTGCCGCGCATTGATTGCGCTTGGCTACAAGGATGCGCTGAACCAGCGTGAGGCCATCAAACAATTTCTGGAACTTTGAGTCAGTACTAAAATCTCAGAGTTTTTGTATTTCAGCCCAAAACATAAATAAGGGGATGTTGTGAGTATTCGTTTATCGCGCCGACAAGGGTTCTTTCTGGTGGCTGCCGGTTGTGCCGCCGCCATGGGCTTTGCCCTGTATTCGCAGTATGTTTTGCAGCTGGAGCCTTGCCCGTTGTGTATTTTTCAGCGCGTTGGTGTCATTACCGTCGGCCTGATCGCCTTGTTGGCTGCTTTGCATAATCCGGGTCGTGGTGGCTATCGCCTGTGGGCTGGGCTTGGCGTGCTGGCTGCGCTGGCGGGTGGGGCGGTTTCCGTGCGGCAGCTGTGGTTGCAGAGTTTGCCGGAAGATCAGGTGCCGGCGTGTGGGCCTGGGCTGGACTACCTGATGGAAACCTCGCCACTGTGGGATGTGCTGTCCAAAGTATTCAAGGGGAGTGGTGAATGCGCCAAGGTGGACTGGACTTTCCTGGGCCAGGCCATGCCCTTCTGGGTGGCGGTATTTTTTGTCGGCGTCATTGCCATGCAGCTCTGGCTGGCCATGCGCAAGGATTAAACTGCATCATCAATCACAGCCGCTTCGTGTAGCTGACAGAGCCAGTGGTCAAACTGCTGGCGGCATCATTCGGCGAGAAACAACAAAACCCGGCCTGGCCGGGTTTTTTTACGTAAATGGCTGATTATTTCGCATTCCTGCTCGAATTTCTTCCCCCTGTCGATTGCGGAGGGGCTGCATTCTCGTGATGCTCATGGCGTGAAACATCAGACAACTGGCTGGTCTTGGCAGGAAGGGGCTTGGCGGCGGATAGTGAATGGAAATGCAAAAAAGCAGCCCATGGCTGCTTTTTTTGATATTGGCGGAGTGGACGGGAC